>NZ_JBEZKZ010000054.1:0-49136 GCF_040651895.1 Streptomyces sp. NPDC048352 | reverse complement strand
GGCCCAGGGGCGTGTCGATAAACACGCCCCGGAACCCCCGGCAACCCCCCCCGGGCACCCTCTCGGCGGGCGGGGGCGGGGGCCCGCGCGCCCCCCGGACCCCCCTCGGACTTCCGGGCGGTGCGGCACGGGAACGTCACACTTCACAGCCGCACCGCCCGGAGCACGAAGTACCGCTCCGCTCGCGGTCCTCGTCACCTCGCAGAACCCCTGCAAAAACCCCCACGTAGTACCAGCGGTCACCCCGCACTACCCGCAGTACACGCAGTGCACATTCCGCGTCGCCTCGGGCCGTCACCCCGGGTCGTGCAGCCAGCGCAGTTTCCCAAATCCCGTGTCTCCAATCTCCATGCGGGTGCCCCTTTGAACCTTGGGAGTCAGGCACCATGACCCAGTCGTCTGTGGAGCCCAAGACCACCGCGGAAGAGGCCGGCGACGGCACTCTGAACCCCGCTGGGCGTTCTTGGCTCGACCGTTACTTTCACATCACCCATAGAGGCTCGAACGTCGGCAACGAGGTTCGCGGCGGCGTCACGACCTTCATGGCCATGGCGTACATCCTCCTGCTCAACCCCCTGCTCCTCTCCGGCAAGGACGTCGCCGGCGACACCATGAGCCAGAAGGCCCTGATCACGGCCACCGCCTTCGCGGCGGCCCTGACCACCCTCCTCATGGGCTTCGTCGGCAAGGTCCCCCTCGCCCTGGCCGCCGGCCTGTCCGTCTCCGGCGTGCTCGCCTCGCAGGTCGCGCCCCAGATGACCTGGCCGCAGGCCATGGGCATGTGCGTGATGTACGGCGTCGTGATCTGTCTCCTGGTCGTCACCGGCCTCCGCGAGATGATCATGAACGCCATCCCCCTCGCGCTCAAGCACGCCATCACCATGGGCATCGGCCTGTTCGTCGCCCTGATCGGCCTCGTGAAGGCCGGCTTCGTCGGCAAGGGCTCCGAGTTCGGTCCCCCGGTCCAGCTCGGCTCCGTCGGCGAGCTCGCCGGCTGGCCCGTCCTGCTCTTCTGCGTGACCCTGCTCGCGATCTTCATGCTGCAGGCCCGCAGGGTCCCCGGCGCCATCCTGATCGGCATCGTCGGCGGCACCGTGGTCGCCGCGATCCTCAACGCCGTCGTGGACATCGACCCCAAGGCCTGGCGCAGCGGCCCGCCGGAGCTGTCCGGCTCGGCCATCTCGATGCCCGACTTCTCGCTGTTCGGCCAGGTCTCCTTCGGCGGCTGGGGCGACGTCGGCGTCATGACGATCGGCATGATCGTCTTCACCCTGGTGCTCGCCGGCTTCTTCGACGCGATGGCCACCATCATCGGCGTCGGCACCGAGGCCAAGCTGGCCGACGACAAGGGCCGCATGCCGGGCCTGTCCAAGGCGCTGTTCATCGACGGTGCCGGTGGCGCCATCGGCGGCATCGCGGGCGGCTCCGGCCAGACCGTGTTCGTCGAATCCGCGACCGGCGTCGGAGAGGGAGCCCGCACAGGTCTCGCCTCCGTGGTCACCGGTCTCTTCTTCGCCGCCTGCCTCTTCTTCACGCCGATCACGCAGATCGTGCCGAGCGAGGTCGCCTCCGCCGCCCTGGTGGTCATCGGCGCGATGATGATGCAGAACGCCCGCCACGTGGACTGGGCCGACAGCGCCACCGCGATCCCGGTCTTCCTGACCGTCGTGATCATGCCGTTCACGTACTCGATCACCCCCGGCGTGGCCGCCGGTGTGATCGCCTACGTGGCCATCAAGGTCGCCCAGGGCAAGGCCCGCGAGGTCGGTGCCTTCATGTGGGTGCTGGCCGGGATCTTCCTGGTCTTCTTCTCGCTCCACCCGCTCGAGGCGTGGCTCGGCGTCAAGTAGGGCACGTGAGCACGACCTGATCCTCCACGCATCCGATACTGGAATCCGACACCTCTCCGAGGAGGCCGCACATGCTGGACATCGCCGAGGAACTGAACCGGTGGGTCGAGCAGGGACGTGACTTCGCCGTCGCCACCGTCGTGGCGGTCGGCGGGAGCGCACCCCGGCAGCCCGGAGCGGCGCTCGCCGTCGACAGCGAGGGCACGGCCATCGGATCGGTTTCCGGCGGATGCGTGGAGGGCGCGGTGTACGAGCTGTGCCGGCAGGCGCTCGAGGACGGCGAGACCGTCCGGGAGCGCTTCGGATACAGCGACGACGATGCCTTCGCCGTGGGTCTGACCTGCGGCGGGATCATCGACATCCTGGTCACCCCGGTCCCCGCGGGCTCCCCCCGGCGGGAGGTGCTGGCCACCGCGCTGCGCGCCGCAGCCCGGGGCGAGACCGCCGCGGTGGCCCGGATCGCCGACGGCCCGGCCGAGCTGATGGGCCGCGCCCTCGTCATCGACGCCGAGGGCTCCTTCGAGGGCGGCTTCGGCGGCCACCCCGAGCTGGACCGCACCGTCGCCGAAGAGGCCCGCGCCATGCTGGACGCCGGCCGGACCGGTGTGCTGGAGATCGGCGCCGACGGCCGGCTCTGCGGAGAGCCGCTGAAGGTGCTGGTCGAGTCCAGCGTCCCGCCCCCGCGGATGATCGTCTTCGGTGCCATCGACTTCGCCTCCGCCCTGGTGCGGATCGGCAAGTTCCTCGGCTACCACGTCACGCTGTGCGACGCCCGGCCCGTCTTTGCGACGAAGAAGCGTTTCCCCGAAGCGGACGAGATCGTGGTCGACTGGCCGCACCGCTACCTGGAGGGCGCCCAGGTGGACGGCCGCACCGTGCTGTGCGTCCTCACCCACGACGCCAAGTTCGACGTCCCGCTCCTCGAACTGGCCCTGAGGCTCCCCGTCGCCTACGTCGGCGCCATGGGCTCCCGCCGCACCCACGAGGACCGCAACAAGCGGCTCCGCGAGGTGGGCGTCACCGAGCTCGAACTGGCCCGCCTGCGCTCCCCGATCGGCCTGGACCTCGGCGCCCGCTCCCCGGAGGAGACCGCGCTGTCCATCGCCGCCGAGATCGTCGCGAACCGCCGCGGCGGCAGCGGCGCCGCCCTGACGGGCGCGCACATACCGATCCACCACGACGCCTCGACCACGGTGGTCGGCAGGATCGGCTCGGTCGCCTGAAGGGGCGCCCCCTGACCCGGGAGAAAGGCGCAACCCTCCTGGGGGTTGCGCCTTCTTCGCGTCCCGCCTATTTTACCGGCCGGTAACAGCGCTTTCCCGTATCGGAGTTGAGCGGATGTCCCGGACCGGCCGTATCCCCGCACGAACCCTGCGCCTGACGTGCGCCCTGGCGCTCGCAGGCCTCGTGGCCGCCCTCGGCCCGGCCTCCCGGGCGGCGACACCGCCGGCCGGCGGCCTGCGCGAGGTGATGTTCGTCGGCAACAACTGGGAGGGCACCGCCGACGTCCTCGCCTCCACCGGCGACCTCGCCCGGATCGGCCGGATCGACGTCGTGCCCGACAAGGAGGAGCGGCTCCGCGAGATCTACCTCAACCCCGTCAGGCTCGGCTTCTTCCTCGGGGTCCGCGCCACGGCCGGAGAGGGCCACGACCAGTTCGTGGACGACATGTACACCACGCCCGACGGCTCCGCCGTCGTCGTCTCCCGCCCCAGCTTCGCCGACGTCGTCTCCATCGACCTCCGCTCCGGGCGGATCAACTGGCGCTTCCCCGTGGCCGGCTACCGCTCCGACCACATGGCCGTCTCGCCCGACGGCACCCGGGTCGCCGTCTCCGCCTCCACCGCGAACACCGTCCACGTCCTCGACATCGCCACCGGCCGGCAGGCCGGTTCCTTCACCACCGGCGACAAGCCCCACGAGAACACCTTCACCCAGGGCGGCCGCTACCTGTGGAACAGCGCCATCGGCGACGTCACCTCCGCCCTCGACGCGCCCTGGCTCGACTGGACCAAGGGCGACCGGAAGATCACCGTCGTCGACGCGCAGACCTTCCGCACCGTCCGCGTCATCGACATGCGCGAACGCCTCGACGCCTTCGGGCGGGGGGACCTGTCCGACGCCGTACGCCCGGTCTCCTTCAGCCCCGACGAATCGAAGCTGTACTTCCAGGTGTCGTTCTTCAACGGCTTCCTCGAGTACGACGTGGCCTCCGACCGGATCACCCGCGTCAAGACCCTCCCCGAGAACCCCGCCACCCCCGCCGACCGCACCAAATGGGTCAACGACTCCCGCCACCACGGCATGTCCATGAGCCCCGACGGCAGCAGGCTCTGCATCGCCGGCACCATGGACGACTACGCCACCGTCGTCGACCGCGCCACCCTCGCCGAAGGGCCGCTCGTCCCCGCCGACAAGCCCTACTGGGCCACCGTCAACGGCGACGGCACCGCCTGCGTCATCTCCGAGAGCGGCGCCGACCGGATCACCGCCATCGACTTCGCCACCGGGGCCAAGCGGGTCTCCGTCCCCGTCGGCGACCACCCCCAGCGGGTCCGAATCGGCCACGTCCCGGCCGGCTGGACCGGCCCCGCCGGCCCCTGACGGCAAGGCCCCGGACCCGGCCGGGCCGTCAGCGGCACCGGCCGGAACGGGCAGATCCGGCCATTATGGTGTGAGCGGTCCGCGATGACCGATTAGTCTCCCGATCATGGTGGACATCCGCGAGGTACCCGAGGCCGACATCGACCGGGCCCAGGAGCTCGCCTACCTGGTCTTCCACGACCGGCCGGAGGCGCAGGCCCGCGAACGGCACCGGGCACTGCTCGCCCGCTGCTCACGGCTCGGCGCCTACGACGGCGACGCGCTGGTCGGCTTCATGGCCGCCCACGCGTTCCGCCTCTCCGTCCCCGGCGGCGCCGACCTCCCCGCCCCCGGCCTCACCTTCGTCTCCGTCGCCCCCACCCACCGGCGCCGGGGCGTCCTCACCGGCCTGATGGACGAACAGCTGCGCCGCGCCCGGGCCGGGGGCAGCCCGCTCGTCGTCCTGTGGGCCTCCGAAGCCGCCATCTACGGCCGCTTCGGCTACGGACCGGCCACCCAGGGCGCCACCATCGAGATCGACTCCACCCGGCCGCTCGCCCTGCGCATCGACCCCGACCCGCGCCCGCTGCGCCTGATCGGCCCGGACGAGGCCGCCACCGTCATCGCCCCCTTCCACGAAACCGCCCGCACGACCCGGGCCGGGCGGCCGAGCCGCAGCGCGGAGCGCTGGAGCGAGGAGTGGCTCTGCGAACAGGACGAGGAGGACGAGGAGTTGAGCCCGCCCCGGATCATCGTCCTCGGCGAGCCCGGGGAACCGGTGGCGGGCTACGCCCTCTACCGCACCAAGCACCAGAACGAGGGCGCGCCCGCCCGCGGGCCCGGCCTGGTCCGCGTCGACGAACTGGAAGCCGCGACCCCGGCCGTCGCCGCCGCGCTGTGGCAGTGCCTGGCCTCCCTCGACCTGACCGGCAGGGTGTCCGCCTGGGGCAGGCCCCTCGACGACCCCCTGCTGCACTTCGCCGCCGACCGCGACCAGGTCAGGGTCACCGCCCAGTTCCCGGCGCTGTGGCTGCGGCTGGTCGACGTGCGGGCGGCGCTGACCGCGCGGTCGTGGGCCGCGCCCGTGGAACTCGTACTCGCGCTGTCCGACGCACGGCTTCCCGCGAACGCCGGGCGGTTCCGGCTCAAGGCCGGCCCGGGCGGGGCGACGTACGAGCCGGCGGGCGCGGACCCCGATCTCACCCTGGACGTACGGGAACTGGCCGCCTGCTACCTGGGCGGGACCCGCGTCGAGGAGCTGGTGGCCGCCGGGCTGGTGACCGAGCACACGCCGGGCGCCGCGGCCGCCCTGGACGCGGCCCTGCACACGCGGCTGCTGCCGCACACCGCCGACGAGTTCTGACGCCTCCGGGGGCGGGCGGGGGGGCCGACCGCAGCGGGGGCGGGCGAGCGGACCGCCCCCACTGCCCCCAGGATCAGGCGCGCAGGCCGATCCGTGCCGCCGACATGCCGAAGCCGGAGCCGAGGACACCGGTGGACAGCGCGTCGCCCGGGCGGTGGAGGTCCTCCTCACGGTACCGGCGGGTCATCCGGTGCCAGTGCAGCACCCCGGCGAGCCAGTTCCGCAGCTCGGCGACGTACCCGTCGAGCCCGGCCCGGGCGGCGGCATCCAGCTTCCAGTCGTCGTAGAGCACGGGCAGCAGCTGCGCGGCGGTGTGCTCGAACTCCTCGACGCGCCGCCTCATCAGGGAGTGGCAGATGTGCAGGGCCTCGGGGTAGCCGATGCCGAAGAAGGTCCGGGTGACGAGGACGTGGTTGTGCACCTCGCCCTCGAACTCGACCTCCTTCTGGTAGGAGAAGATGTCGTTCACGAGGCAGCCGACGTCGGCCGCCGCGTTCTCCAGCGACCGGATGGTCCCCGACCGGTAGATCTCCTCCGGGATGCCCCGGCCCTGCCGGCCGAGCCGGCACATGTACATGGTCAGCTGCGAGCCGAAGGTGTGGCGGCGCATCTCCGCGTAGTCCACCGGGTCCGGGACACGGCGGTGGAGCTGGTTCTCCACCTCCCACACCCAGCTCTCCAGCATGCTCACGGCGGTGGCCCGGAACTCCGCGCGGACGGCCGGGGCCATGTCCCGGCTGGTGCGCAGCCACAGGTCGGCGAGTCCGCGTTCCATCACGGTGACCGGCAGCACCGGTTGCGTGCCGTCCACCGGCATCATCGAGATCAGCCGCGCGGTCGTGGCCTTGGCCGCCCCGAGGTTCCCCGTCTGGCCGAACACCACGGGGTAGTAGTCGTCCGCGTACGTTCCCCACGTCAGCCAGCACGCGTTGAGCAGCAGCTCCTCCGCGGTGGAGTCGGGGGCGATGCCGGCCGAGCAGAGGGCGAAGTCGTAGCCGCGCATCTTCTGTTCGTTCCAGATCGCGGAGCCCGGGTCCCCGGGCTGGGGTTCCAGCATGCCCATCCGCCGGGCCCATTCCACCGCGCCGCGGCGGGCGTGTTCCAGGTGCGGGCTGAGGGACAGCTCGAAGGGCATGCTCATGTCGGGGATGACGGACGGGCCGGTCTTCTCGAAGGGCACGTGGCCGAAGGAGCGCCGGCGCAGTTCCACCGAGCGCCGGGTGAAGACCGAACCCAGGTCGAAGGCGCTGGTGCCGAGCCCGCTGGGGCGGAAGGGCAGGGCCGGCCGCCCCGTGGCCCGGGCACCCTCGTTCATGTAGCGGCTGGAGACCATGTGCCATTCGTGGCCGCCGGACTGCCAGTCCTGCAGCCCCTTGGCGTAGGCGAGTACGGCCGCGACCTCGGGCGGGCTCAGGGCGTGGTCGGCGAAGAGCCGGGGGAGTTCCGTGAGCGCGGTCTGCTCGAACTGCTGGAGGCGGGAGGTGATCAGGTCGTTGGAGATCTCGGCGGCCTCCTGGGTGGAGCAGCCGAGGAACGTCTCCAGCACCAGGATGGCGTTGGACAGTTCGCCCTCGTCCTCGACCTCCCGCTGGTAGGAGAAGATGTCGTTCCTGACGTGCACGGCGTCGGAGAACGCGTCGCGCAGGACGCCCAGCGGGCGCGAGTGCGCCACGCGCGCCGGGACTTCCGCCGCGACGTACTCGACCAGGCCGGCCGACCAGGGCGCGCCGCCCACCTTGCGGCGCATCTCGATGTACTCGAGGGGGTTCGCCACCCGGCCGATGCCGATGTTGGCGAGCTCCCACATCGACTCGTCGAGCAGGTTCCTGGTGGACAGGGAGAACCGTTCCCGCCAGTCCGCCGACATGGCCGGCACGGTACGCGCCCACAGGTCGGCGAGCCCGGCTTCGACGGGGTTGGTGGCCTCGGGGAAACCGTTCGCCAGGTCCATCGGCATGAAGGCGGCGAGCCGGTCGAGGTAGGCCTTGGCACCCGCACGGTCCCGGGAGCGCTTGAACGTCTCCAGGAAGTGGTCGTCGAAGAAGAAGACCCACACGTACCAGTCGGTGACCAGCGACAGCGCCTCACTGCCGCAGTCGGGGTGCGTGTACGAGCACAGCAGCGCGTAGTCGTGCGAGTCGAGGTCCCGCTCCTCCCAGACGCCGGAGCCCTCCAGCATTCCCAGGCCGCGCGCCCAGCGCTTGGTGTGGACCCTCGCCTCCTCCAGGTGGGGGTTCAGGCGCGCCGGGTAGGGCACGTAGAACTCCGGCAGTTGAAACGGCTGCGTCACTGCGGGGCCGGCCTTTCGTCACGGATGCGGGGACCGGTCCTCCGCCCCCCGCACGAGATCAGCACTGCCCTACCCCCGGCGCCCCCCGGTTAAGGAGGAGTTCACCGCTTCAGGTGACGCACACGCCGTTCCGCGACCCGCTGCGGTGTGCGTGTGGATCGATGCGCGGGGCGGGGGAGGCGGCGCGCCCGGCCCTCGCGGGCCCCTCCGTGGCACGGCGCGAGGGCCCGGCCCTTCTTGGACGAAGAGCCGGGCCCGGGCGGTTGTCGGTCAGGGAGCGGGGATGGGCAGAGGAGCCGTGTTGAGGGTGGGAATGGTCCACCGTTGCGGGTTGGTGCGGTTGCAGTCCCAGAGGTAGGGCTGGGTTCCGTTGTTCATGTCGCTCGCGTCCACGCACCGGCCGGAGATCGGGTTGTAGATGCTGCCGTCGGCGCGGGGCAGGAACTGCTGCGCCGGGTGGTCATGGCAGGTGACCAGCTGGATGAGCGTCCCATTGGCGGTGCCGGCGTTGGTGGCGTCCAGACACTTGCCTGCGGTGCGGATGGTGCCGTCACCCCGCACCTCGAACTTCTGGGCGCCGCCACCGTTGATCTCGTTGCAGTCCCACATCTGGATCTTGTTGCCGTCGGCGCTGCTGTCGTGCTCGTTGTCGAGGCACCGGCCGACGGCGCCGAGGGTGACCTTGCCGACCGTTGCCGGGGAGGTGGGGGAGGCCGCGTAGGGATACACAGCGAGGTTGCTGACACCGCCGGTGTAACCGCCCGAGTAGTAGTCGGGCTTGGCATTGGACTGGTAGCGGCCCAGGACGAGTCCCCCGACGGGCGCCGGGCTCGTGCTGGACTGGTGGTTCCCGCTGGCGGCGAGCGTACCGTTGACGTACAGGCTCATCAGACCGGTGTCGGCGTTGTAGACGGCGGTGAGCAGGGCCCAGGCATCCGGGGTGTAACGTGCCGCTTCGTTGACGGCTTCGGACCAGTCGTACGGCCAGCCGCCGTCGTCGGCCTTGGCGAGGGTGAACCGCCAGTTGCCGTTGGCAGGGTCGGCGTAGAGGGTGAAGGCGCTGTTTCTGTTCCCGTCCTGGCTGGCTACCAGCCCGCCCTGGGCGCCGGGCTTGACCCAGGTGCTCAGGGTGAAGCTCTTGCGGGTGTCGATCACCGGGCCGGTAGTGCTGATCGTCGCTTGGGTACCGGTGAAGGCCGCGTAGGTGGTGTCACGGCCGCCGATGTTGCTGGTGGGGAAGGTGATGCCGGCCGTGGTGGCCGGGTGGTTGCCGACCGCGCTGGGGGTGGTCGTTCCCGTCTGGCCGGTGAGTTTCCACTGGGCCTTGGGCATGTTGAGGTTGCCGAGGGAGACGGGGTTCTGGTCAAGACCGGTGACGTACGGGTGGGGGGTGACGCCGCCCGTGCCGTTGAAGACGACGAGCTGCTGGTTGGCGTCGACCGCCCACAGGTCGGGGATGCCGTCCCCGCTGATGTCACCGTCGGAGCCGACACGGGGATAGACCTTGGGGTCGGCCTTGCCGGTGATGAGGCCGGCGGCCGGGTCGGTGAAACCGGTGAGGTCGGGGGACTGGGCGGTGCCCTTGACGGAGAACGCGTGCAGGCTGCCGTCCGACTTGGAGCGGGCCCACAGGGTCGGGAAGGCCGTCCCCTGGGCACGGCCGGGTGCGATCAGGTCGTAACCGGACCAGCGGGTGTCGTTGCCTGAAAGGAGCACGGCCGGGGACGAAAGATCATTGGTGGAGCCGGGTGACACCAGCCATAGGCGCCCGTTTTCCATGAACAGGAGGGAGGAACGGGGCAGGGCTCCTGCCGGGCTCACCACGTCGCCGTTGGGGGAACCGAAGGCGGCGATCTGGGTGACGTTGGCCCAGTTGCTGCTGTAGCCGTGCGCCGCGCAGTCGACGGCGGTGCCTGAAGGCAGTGAACAGGTGGCGGGCTTGGTCACGGTACCGGGAGCCTGGGTGTCGAACTGGCCGCCGTTGCCGTCGTTGATGTATTTGTGCAGGTCCTGGTTCCCAGGCTGGTGTGCGAGCAGGTCGTCGACGTTCTTGACGCCGAGACTGCCGCGGTGGCTGATCTGGATGCCGTTCCAGCCGTTGCCGCCCGGCGCCGGGCGTATACGGGCATTGGGCGCCGCTGCCGGGTCGCTGCCACCGCCGAACTGGCGCAGGTTGCCTGCGGTGTCGGGCAGCAGGACATCGGCCTTTCGGTCGCCGGTGACGTCACCGAAGACCGGGTCCGGGCTGTTCGGGTTGGACGGGGCGTAGTAGCCGTAGGCCACCGGCTGGGAGAGGTTGCCCGCGACGTCCTGCGTCTGGAGGTAGAGGTAGTTGGTGCCCCAGCGCTGCGGGGTGAAGCGGACGGAGGCCGTGCCGTTGGTCAGCTTGACGACGCCCGTCTCGGTGTCCGTGCATTTCCAGTTCGTGGCCGCCGCCTTGATGGGGTCGGTGGTCCAACGGGCACAGGCGAGACCGGAGGCGCGGCTGCCGTTCGCGGGGCTGGGGTCGGTGCCGGTGAGGGTGAAGACGCCCTCCTGGCCGACGAGCTTCGGGTGCGCGCCGATCGTTCCCGAGGCGGGGAAGTCGGTGGAGGTGACGGTCGCCGTCGGCGGAGTGCTGTCGACGCGGAAGTAGCATCGTTCGGTGTTGACGCTGGTGAGCGTGCCATCGGTGGTGTTCGACCACCAGCCGTAGAGGTGGCCGTCGGTGAGCCGGCCGACGTCGACCGTGTGGTCACCGCTACCCAGCCAGCCGGTACGGACGTAGACGGAATTGTCGCTGTCAGCGGTGTCCCAGTACTGGAAGGTGGTCTGCAGCTGCTGTCCGACCGCCGAGTTGGAGGACGTCGTCAAGGTGATGTTGTGGTTGGCTCCCACCCAGCCCGCATTGTCCGGGGCATTGGGAGCGTTGGGCGTGTTGCAGTCCGCGTAGGAGGCGACGTCCGCGAAACCGGGGGTGGGACGCGTCCGGGGAGACACGCTGGTGGGCCGGACATCGTACGTGACCTTGATGTGCGGGTTGTTGCTGAACCGTTGCCGGTAGTACTTGTTGTTCTCATCGTCGGGGGCGAAGGCGAAGGTGAAATCGGCCCAGCGGTCCCTCGCGGCGTTCCTCATCTGCGTCGTGACGTCGTACTGGACGTCACCGGTGCCCGAGATGTTGATGCCACCGATCTTGGTGCACCCACCCATGCGTGAATTTCGGTCACAGGGTTGGTTGTTCCAGGTGGTGGGGTTACCGATCGGCCCGGTGTGGTAGAGGCCCATCGGCGTGGGCTGCGAGGGGCTTGAGGACGCGACGACCGTGGCGTGCAGCCTTGCGTCGAGCACCTCCGCGCCGTGGATGACGGAGTTCACTCCGACCTGGAAGTAGGCACGCTCCCTGCCGAACCGTGCGCATGCGTAGGGGGCGGCGGAAAATCCGCAGTACCCTGCGGCAGGCCGGTCCTGGCCCTCGGCGGTGCCGTTGTACTCGTTGGTGTCCGGGTATGCCTCCTGTACTTGGGACCAGGCCTGGGTGCCGTTGTCCGCATCCGGGTTCCAGCCGGGGTCGATGTACCAGGGACCGGTGCCCTGGCTGAGCAAAGCGGCATCGGGGACCAGCTGGATGCCGCTCGCATCGACGGTCGTGGCGATCTGGCTTACGGCTGCGCCGGCGCCGGGACCATCGGGAGTGGACAATGCACCGTGCTCCTCGGTCCGCTGCTCCGTTGTCGGAGCGGACCTTTGGGCCCTGGTGCCATCGGTCTTGCCCAAGGGCTTCTGCGCGGCTCCGTTCGAGGAGTCCCACATGAGGGGGGCTGGGGCAGAAAATCGGGTCTTCCCCTGGGTGTCCACGGCCCTGAGGTTGCCGGGCCCGTCTGCGGAGACGGCCAGCCCTTTGGTGTCGATGCCGAAGTGGAGCTGGCGCAAAACGGGGTTCGCAGCCGCTGAGGCAGTGCGAACCACCAGCACCTGCCGCCAGCCTCCGACCGGCGTGGCCGTCAGCTCGAGGTCGACGTCGGGCAGGACTCCCTTGTACAGAGCGCTGTTGCCGTTGAGAAGGGGCTTGGGCAAGGGGAACGGGGCCTTGAGGACCAGCTGTTTGCCGTCGGCGGTGGTCATAGCGGCCATCGGCCCGCTTCCGCCTCCGGAGAAGCTCACCTTCGAGGCGGTCGCGGCAGGTGCGATGGTCCCGTCGGGTTGAGGGCGAAGGGTGGCGTCGAGTCCGTGCCACTTCCCGTCCGTGCCCTTGACCCGTTCAGGGACTGGGGTGGAGTCGCTGGTCAGGGTGCCGTCCGGATTGGCGAACGTCTGGGAGTCGCCGGTGGTGAGGTGCTCGATGAGCACGGGCGCCCGGGTGCTCCTCGCGGCACTGCGGGCGTCATCGACTGCCTTCTGTTGGGCGGTTGGCGCCGTTCTGGGCGTGGGTGCGGGCCACTTCGTTTCGGTGGGCCCGTAGTCGGATGCCCCAGCCGCGAAGGCAGGCGGACCCAGTAGGGCACCGGAGGTGAGGGAGAGCGCGACAGCACCTGCGACGGGCAGCATCGCTATGCGACCGGCTCCCCGCCTGAGGCCCCCCGGCCTTGCTGTGCGCGATGGAAGAAACGACGACCTCACGTTGAGAGCCCCCCTGAGCTGTGAGACGGACAGAAGCCAGGCCGCACAGTCCCTTCACTCCTGCAAGCTTGTCAACAGTTTGCTGGGGGCGGTCGTCCCTTTTGAGAGGGGAAGTGTCGTCCTGTCTTCAAGTGACGTTGGTCATGTGAGAAGACTCTAAGAATTTACTAGGTGGAGCGAACGTCCGTTCCCTAGAGTGCCTTGGATCTGGGGCCACGTCGGCTCTTGATCAAGTCGAATTGCATCCCGTGGGGGGATTTAGTTGTTCAGTAGGGGTGGGTTTCTCGTGCGCTCCCGCACCGCGAGATCGCGTGTCGCGATCGCTGCGGTGGCCGGAGTGCTCGTCTCTGGCCTGGGGCTTCCTGTGGCGGAGGCGGCTGACAAGCCGCCGAAGGTGTGGACGCCACCGAAAACTCCGCTGGCTGAAACGAAGCCGGTGAAGGGGGCTGACGCAAAATCGCCGGGCTTGAAGCTTACGGGTGGCCGAAACTGGTCTCCGAAATTAGACGGTAAACTTCCAGCCGGTGTCGCGAATGTTTCCTTGAATGGAAAGAGCGATCCTCGAGGGGTTATTGGCCCTGGTTCCGTCCAGGCTGGATCACTCCCCGTCTGGATTGCAACCGGCAATGGCGCAAATCAATCCTCAGGGGTCGGGAAGCTGGGGCCGGTCGCGGACCCGGGTGACGGTCTTCGCGTCGAGGTGAAAGACGACGTCAAGACGCGCGCTGCCGGAGTCAACGGCCCCCTCGTCTCCCTCACCGAGAACACGCCGGGCGCGGCCTCGGGCAAGCTGCGGGTCGGCCTGGACGTCTCGGTCTGGGCCAGGGCGGCCGGAGCCAACTGGGCAGACCGCGCACGCCTCGTTCAGCTGCCCGGCTGTGCACTGACCAACCCAGGAGCGCCCGGCTGTACGACGCGTACACCGGTCGCCGCGCACCGGGACGTCTCCGGGCGGCTAACCGCAGAGGTCGCCGTACCGCAGAACCCGGCGACTTCGGCCTCGGTTCTGACATCGCGCCCCCGGTCGAACGCAGCCCTGTTCTCGGCGCCGCAAGGCGTCGTCCTTGCTGTCGAGCCCGGTCCGGCCGGTGCCAGTGGCGACTTCACCGCCACCCCGCTCCTTCCTTCCGCCTCCTGGCAGGCTGGAGCCAACGCGGCGAACTTCACCTACGGCTATACGGTCGAGGTCCCCTCCGCGATCGCCGGGCAAGCGCCCGGCATGTCGCTGGGCTATGACTCCGCCTCGATCGACGGCCGGACAGCCTCCACCAACGCCCAGGCCGGCATGATCGGCGAGGGATGGGACTGGCACCCCGGATCGATCTCCCGCACGTACAAGAGCTGCAAGGACACGGGGATCAAGGACTCGGGTGACGAGTGCTGGGCCGGCGACGTCCTCTCCCTCAACCTGGCCGGACACTCCGGCCAGATCGTCCGTGACGACGCCAGCTGCGTCTACCACATCAAGGGCGAAGACGGGACGAAGATCGAGCGCCTGACCGGCCAGCGGAATTCCGCCTGGAAGGGCGAGGGTTTCAAGGTCACCACCACCGACGGGACCCAGTACTACTTCGGCTCCAACCGTCTGCCAGGCGGTGACGGCACCGACCCGGAGGCCAAGTCCGTCTCCACGGTGCCGGTGTACTTCAACACTGGCCAGGACAAGTGCCTGGGGGCAGAGACCCCCGCGAACGGCTCCTGGGTGCAGATGGGCTGGCAGTGGAACCTCGACTACGTCGTGGACCCCCACCAGAACCTCATCTCCTACCGCTACGAGCAGGAGAACAACTACTACGGCCGCGGTGGCGGCCAGAACGACGGCAACGGCACCCTGACGCAGTACCAGCGCGGCAGCTTCCCGACCTGGATCGGATACGGCCAGCGCCTTCCCGAGCAGATCGCTGCGAAGGGAACGGCGAAGCCGGC
Organism: Streptomyces sp. NPDC048352; assembly: GCF_040651895.1. Classification (NCBI taxonomy): domain Bacteria; kingdom Bacillati; phylum Actinomycetota; class Actinomycetes; order Kitasatosporales; family Streptomycetaceae; genus Streptomyces; species Streptomyces sp. NPDC048352. Next base: position 34,525 of record NZ_JBEZKZ010000054.1, on the reverse strand, counting down.
CGCTCAGGTTGTCCTAAAGAACAACGAGCGCTGTGTGCCCGGCGGCACGGTCGCCTGTGACCCTGCGCAGCGCAACAAGACCAACGCCAAGTCCTGGCCCGATACCCCTGTCGACCAGGAGTGCGCGGCAACCGGGCAGTGCCTGAACCTGTCACCGACCTACTTCACCACCAAGAAGTTCTACGAGATCTACACCGAGGTCCGGGTCGGCACCGCCTGGGTCAAGGTCGACTCGTACGCGCTCAAGCAATCCTTCCTGGACCCGGGCGACGGTACCTCGCCGACGCTGTGGCTCGACTCGATCCAGCGCACCGGCTCCAACGGCAAGACCCCGCGGACCCTGCCGCCGGTGTCGTTCACGCCGCTCCAGATGGCGAACCGTGTCGACGGTGTCGTCAAACGGCCGGATGGCACGGAGGCCTCGGCGCCCTCATACAACCGTCCCCGCATACAGACGATCACCACGGAGACCGGTGGCCGCATCAACGTCGTCTACCGGCCTGCGGAGTGTTCTCGGCTGAAGAACACCATGCCGTCATCCGAGGACGGCAACACGATGGCCTGCATGCCGGTCAAGTGGTATCTGCCCGGCCAGTCCTATGAGGAGCCGGTCAACGACTGGTTCAACAAGATCGTTGTCCAGTCCGTCACCCAGCAGGACATGGTCGCCGGCCAGGTCGCAACCGTCACGGACTACGAGTACGGCGGCGGCATCGCATGGCACCGCAATGACTCCGAGTCCACCGATGCCAAGACCCGGACCTGGGACCAGTTCCGTGGATTTGCCACCGTCACCACCCGTACAGGCAACGGCGGTCCGGCGGACGGACCACGCACCAAGTCAGTCGCCACCTTCCTGCGCGGCATGGACGGTGACGTCCTGGCCAACGGCGGGAAGCGCAGCGTCACGATCAGCGACGCCCAGGGCGGCTCGATCAAGGACGAGGACGTCCTGGCCGGCTTCGTCCGCCAGACGGAGACCCACGACGGTGACAACGGCAGCGTCATCGCCGACGAGGTCACCACACCCTGGCTCGGCGCCGTGACCGCGACCCGCGCCCAGTCCGGCGGCATGCCGGCGATCACCGCACGCGCTGTGAACACCGGCAAGGTCACCAGCCGTGCCAAGCTTGCCAACGGCAGCTGGCGAACCAGCGAGCGCACCTCCACCTACGACGGCACGCTCGCCTCGCGCCCCCTCCAGGTCGACGACAGGAGCGATCTCTCCCGCCCCGACCAACGGCTCTGCACAACCTTTGAGTACGCCACAGGCCCGGGCGGGGCGGTCACCCAGCTCCCGTCCCGCACCCTCGTGCTCTCCGGTGCGTGCGGCCAGACGCCCACCACCGCCAACACGGTCGGCGACACCCGCTCCTACTTCGACAACCTCCCCCTCGGCCAGGCCGGCGCGACCGCCGACCAGACCGGCAACGAGGTCCTCGAGAAGTACGACGGCGCGGGCAAGCCCGTCTACCGTCTGAACTCCACCTCCACCTTCGATGTGTACGGCCGTGTCACCAGTACCACCAACAAGGTGCGCAAGGACGCCGCCCACCCTGACGGTGCGGTGACGAGGACCGAGTACAAGCCGGCCACCGGCTTCCTGCCCACCGAGGTCGTCCACACCAATCCCCTGGGCTGGAAGACGTCCAACACCCTTGACCCGGGGCGCTCCCTGCCGCTCAAGTCCACGGACGAGAACGGCCGGGTCGGTGAGCGTGACTACGACGCCTTCGGACGTGTGGTCGCCGTCTGGCAGCCGGGCCAGGAGCGCTCGAAGTCCTTCAAGGCGGTGCGCGAGTTCTCCTACGGGATGAACGGCACCGACGCGCCGTCAACCGTTCTGAGCAAGACCCTCATGAAGGACGGCCAGACCTACGCGTCCACCTTCACCATCTACGACGGCCTCGGCCGGATCCGCCAGACGCAGGCCACTCCGGGATCGGGTGTCACAGGCCGCTTGATCACGGACGCCCACTTCGACTCGCACGGGCGTCAGGCGAAGACCAGTGCCGCCTACTACAACGACGAGAAGGACCCGTCGGGCGCACTGTTCCTGCCCAACGCCGGCGTGAATGCGGACAGCAAGATCCCGGCGCAGAGCGTCAGGGTCTTCGACGGCCTGGGCCGTGCCACCGCGTCCGTCTTCCAGTCCTTCGGCGTCGAGCAGTGGCGGTCGAAGACCGAGTACCCGGGCGCCGACGAGGTGCGGTCCATCCCGCCGAACGGCGGATACGCCACGGCGAGCATCACCAATGGCACGACGTCCGTCCTGCGGCAGTACAAGAGCAACAGCCCCACCGGGGCGTACGACGAGACGACCTACGAGTCCAACGCGCAGGGCAAGGAAGTTCTCCGCAAGGACTCAGCGGGCAACGAGTGGACCTTCACGTACGACCTCCTCGGGCGTACGGTCAAGACCACCGACCCGGACGCGGGCACGGCGACGACGGCCTACGACGACAGCCGCAATCTCGTCACCGTCACCGATGCCCGTGGCAAGAGCGCCACGACTGTCACGGACCTCCTCGGGCGGACCACCGCCACCTACGAGGGGACGACAGTCGATCCCGCCAGGCAGGTCGGCGGATTCACGTACGACAGTCTGGCCCTGGGCAAGCCCACGGGAAGCACCCGCTACGTCGGGGGTGCGGCCGGCAGCGCCTACGTCACCGAGGTCACCGGCTACGACGGGGGCTATCGGCCGCTCGGTTCGAAGACGACCATCCCCGGCAAGGAAGGCAAGCTCCAAGGCGTCTACGAGACCACCAACACCTACGGCCAGTACGGTCAGCTCCAGAAGACCAAGCTGCCGGCCATCCCGGAGGCCGGCCTCAAGGCCGAGACCCTCACGTACGACATCGACATCGTGGGCAATTTGCTGGCCCTGGACGGCACCATCGATTCGGCTTGGACCCCGTACCTGGTGGACGTTCGCTACGACGCCTTCGGCAGGCCGATCCGCAACACGGTCGGCAGCGCTGGCCGACAGATCGTCTCGTCGCTGGACTACGACGCCGCAACGGGCCGTCCGGTCCGCACGACCCTGGACAAGCAGACCGCGGCGACCACGAGCGTCGACGTCATCGACTACACCTACAACCAGGTCGGCCAGCTCACTTCGATCAGCGACACCCAGGACGGGGCCGCCCGTGACCTGCAATGCTTCAACACCGACTACCTGGGCCGGCTGACACAAGCCTGGACCGACACCGCCGCGCAGATCACGGCCCCGCAGCCGAGCGTCCGCGGCATCGGCGGCTGCGCCAACAGCGGCGGTCCGGCTGTCGACAGCACCGGGAAGCCGAGCGTGGGCGGTCCGGCGCCGTACTGGCAGCAGTACGAGTACGACAAGCTCGGTAACCGCAAGAGGCTGGTCAGGAAGGACGTCACCGGTAACACGGCCAAGGACACGACGGTCACCCAGACCTTCGGCTCGGGGCCGAACACTCCGTCTTCCGACCCGAAGACGGGCGGTGGCACCGGTGGCCCACACGCCCTGATGACCTCCACGGAGACCGGTCCGTCCGGTAACAAGGTCACCTCATTCACCTACGACGCCACCGGCAACACGGCGTCCATCACCAGCACTCCCGGCACCAAGTCCCTGACCTGGAACGACCAGGGCAAGCTGGACAAGATCACGGGAACTGGGGAGAGCGCGGGCACCAGCTACCTCTACGACACCGCCGGCAGCCAACTGATCCGTCGAGACCCGGGCAAGACCACCCTCAACCTCGGCAGCGACCAGATCACCCTGGAGGCCGGTGCCAACAAGGTCACCAACGTCCGTACGTACCCGGCGGGCAGCGGCCTCTCCGTCACCCGCACCACAACGGGTGGCACGTCGACCCTCGCGTACCAGTCCTCGGACCACCACGGCACCAACGGCGTGCAGTTCGACGCCGCCAGTCTCGCGCAGGTCCGCAGGCCCTCGGACCCCTTCGGCAACGAGCGGGGCACCCAGCCCGCGCAGGGCTCCTGGGCCGGGGACAAGGGCTTCGTCGGCGGCATCAAGGAGGCGGCCACCGGGCTCACCCTTCTCGGCGCCCGCGAGTACGACCCGACGACGGGCCGCTTCATCAGCCCGGACCCGATCATCGATCGGGGCGACCCCCAACAGTGGAACGCATACGCGTACGCCAACAACAACCCCGTCGACGCTTCGGACCCGAGCGGCAAGCTCGCCATCAGGTGCGAGGGGAGTTCATGCAGCGAAGGGATGAACTGGGCGGAGGAGCACGTCTCTTCCAGTGACCTCGGCGGCAGTTACGGCGGATACCAGGAGTACGTCGCCGAACGCAATCTCACCCGGGCCAACAACACCCTCACGGCGGCCAAGAAGAGGCGGGACCACCTGGTCGAGGAGGTCGTCGACCTGGTCGGCGATCTGATCGGGTTCAACGACGCGCGGGACTGCTTCACCAAGGGCGATGTGATGGCCTGCATCAACACGGCCCTCAACGCGGTTCCCTGGGGCAAGCTCCTCAAGGCAGTCAAGGTCGGCATCAAGGCTTTCAAGATCTATAGAGAGGTCAACAAGGCCTACGACGCCATTCACTCGGCGGAGCGCGGTGCGGCGGAGGCCGCAGGAGCGTTCAGCAAGGTCAAGAAGGCGGTGGCTGAGGCAAAGACCGCAGAAGCCAAGGCGGTGAAAGCAGCCGAAGAAAAGGCTGTGAAGGAGACAGCCGGCGACGCCGCCGGGACCGAGAGCAAGGCGGCGAAGGGCGAAGCGGACGCGGCGAAGAGCGAGGGCGGATCCGGCAGAGGCGGCGAGTCGGACGGGCCGTCGCGCCCCACCGCATGCAACAGCTTCCCGGCCGGCGTCCGAGTACTGATGGCCGACGGCACGACCAAGTCGATCGAGGAAGTCCGCGACGGTGACACCGTCATGGCGACCGACCCTCAGACGGGCGAAACCGCCCCCAGGACCGTCACGGCCACCATCACGACCCCGGACGACAAGGACTTCACGGACCTCACCCTGACCGACGACGCGAACCCCCGCGGCCCGCCCGCGAAGATCACCTCCACCTACCACCACCCTTACTGGAGCGACTCCCGGGCCCAGTGGGTCGACGCGGGCGAACTCGTCCCCGGTGATCAACTCCGCCAGCCCGACGGCACCACCCTCACGGTCGGATCGGTCCGCACCTACCCGTACGACGTCACCACGCACAACCTCACGGTCAAAGACCTCCACACGTACTATGTGCTCGCAGGGGCCACCCCGGTACTCGTCCACAATTGCTCCGTCAGCCCCCATGAAGTGGAGCGAACGGAGCAGCTCGGGGGCGCCAGAGATCGTGAACGGGTCGATCAAATTGCCGAAAGTATGACCAGGGATGGCTGGGTCGGAGAGCCCATCGAGGTCTTTGAGCATCTGAATCGGCGCTATGTGATCAACGGTCACCATCGAGTTGCGGCGGCCAAGAAGGCAGGGATCGACGTTCAGTACCGATCTCTTACACTTGATGAGATCAAGGCCTACAAGTATAAATCCGCTGATGAAGTGGTCTGGGCGTCTATCGAAGTGGGCGGGGACTTCCCCGAGGAGCGGAGAGGGCGGAGGCGCCGGTGAGTCAGTCGAATGAAGCTGCCGTCTGTGTGCATTCCTTCCTGCGGTATCGCAAGCTCATCAGAACGGCGCTGCTGGGCAACTATCCTCAGTTCGACACGCTGGAGCACGTGCTGGAGGCTGTCCGCGTGGGCGAGTTGGAGCGAAGGGGGCAGTCGGATGCTGGCTTCTCGTATTCGGTCCATGGGCGTGGGTGTCGGATGGTCGGACCCGATGGCGCTGAGATCGAGATGGACCTACTCCTAAACGGGTCGGAGGCATTTGACGCTTGGCGCCTGGAGGTTTTTGCGCGAAGCATTGGCATGAGCCCTGTTCCGTCTAGAGGTGACCTTATGCAGGAATGCCGTGATATGACACAAGAGGGAGTTCTCGGTGAGCCAGAGCCAGGATGGTTCCGCCTCATCGAATGACGAGTAATGGTTTGGGTGGGTATTTCATCTGGATGGAATACCCACCCCGCAAAGGCTGCCAACTCTGAAGAACTATCCGCCATCGTTGAGAGTCGGTCCGTGACGCATCGGCGAAAGCTTGCCAGAGTTAGCGCGTAGGAACGCCACAGCGGCCCCGCCGGATTTGTTTTTCGGTCGGGCCGCTGTGGCGTTTGACGGCAGTAGTTGACGGCAACGTCAGTGGACGGGGGGTCCACAAGGTGACGTGTAGTCGCAGTCGGCGGGCTGGTCGGTGGCCTCGGCATGCTTGCGGAGTGTGTGGCAGAGGAGGTCGATGGCGTCGCGCTGGAGGCGGAGCCGGACGTGGGCGTAGACAGTGGCGGTGACGCCGATGTGGGCGTGGCCGAGCAGATCTTTGATCACGATGAGCTCGACGCCTTGCTCCAGGAGCAGGGTGGCGGTGGAGTGCCGTAGATCGTGGAAGCGGATTCGGCGGAGCCCGGCCCGATCGAGGAGGGCACGGAACCTGCGATTGAGGTTCGCCGGATCGATCGGCCCTCCCGCCGGCGTTGCGAAGACGAGGCCGCTGTCCTTCCAGCCGCCCGCTGCCGCCTCACGTTCTGCTTCCTGAGCTTCACGGTGTTCTTTCAATGAGTGGATGCATTCGCTGGGGAGGGCGTGCGCCGTTCGGATGCGCGGGTTTTGGTGGGCAGGGCTGTCAGGCCGCCGGTCTGGGTGCGCTGAAGTGTGCGGCGGATGCTGGCGGTGCCGACACTGAGGTCGAGGTCTTCCCACTTAAGGCCGAGAAGTTCGCCCTTGCGGAGGCCGGTGCGGAGGGCGAGTTCGTACAGCGCGCGCAGGCGATCACTCCGGCCGGCGGTGAGGAACTGGCGGGCTTCGTCAGCAGTGAGAGGTTCGAAGCGGCGAGGTCGGGGCGTGCCGGTGCGGACGTTGCGGGCGACATTACGCGTGATCTCCTCTTCGCGGACGGCGTGCTCCAAGGCGGACTTGAGGACGGAGTGGATGTAGGCCAGCGTCAGCGGGGAGAGCCGTGTGGAGCAGCACGTTGTGGCGGCGCAGCAACGGGGCTGATCGCGGCGGGCGTCGATGCTGCGGGCGCAGCACTGGCGCGTGGTGCGGAGCTGGTTGAGCCAGGTACGGACATCCTTGGCGGTGAGCTTGGCGAGCTTCTTCTTGCCCAGGCCGGGGATGAGGTGCTGGTGGACGCAGGTGGTGTAGCGGGTGTGGGTGTTCTCGCGGAGGTGGTGGACGGCGACAGCCTCCAGCCAGTACGTCAGGTACGCAGCCACGCTGCCCTGAGCGGACGGCACGGGGACGCCGCGGTTGCTGGCGGCGATCTTCTCGGTGAGCTTGGACAGGGCTTCCGTGCGGGTGGTGCCGTAGACGCGGACGCGCTTGCGGGTGTTGCCCGGGGCGAGGACGTAGCCGGTGGCTTCCCAGCGTCCGTCTTTCCGCTGGTAGACCGTCCCGTCGCCATTGGCGCGGACGCGGCGGGAGGAAGTGGCGTCGCGGGGAGTGGTCATCAGGCGGCTTCCTGGTCGAGTCGGGCGCGGATGAAGTCGGTGAGGGCGCGGGTGGGGATGCGGCGGGCGCGGCCGAGAGTGATCGAGGCGAGCTGCCGAGTGCGCAGCAGGTCGTAGACAGCGGAGCGTCTGAGCTGGAGACGGGCCATGACCTGGGGCACGGTCAGCAGTTCCTGCGACGCACTCGGCGCTTGGTGGGGCACGGTAGGCTGGTACGAGGTCATCGGCAGGCCCCTTCCGCTACGAACTGCCGCTCCAGCTCTCTGCGGTGCCAGACGCCAGCAGCGAGGAGCCCGGCGCCGGGGCTGTAACCCGAACCGAGGTAGGACCAGTGGCCGAGGATGAGGGTTGCGAGCGGTGCATCGCCCGACTCAAGCAGTGGCGCGGCCTTGCCACGCGGACGGACAAGTTCGCCATCGCCTACCAGGCCGCACTCCGTCTTGCTTCCATCCTCATCTGGACCCGGCGCTGAGCAAGGCTTCGAAGGATTAGTCAGGTCAGCCCATGCACGACGAGCCGCCTCTGTTCTCCGTCAAAGATGCCGGCCAAGACAGTGGCCTCCCTCTGGTCCCATTGAACAGACCCCGCTGGTCGACGTGCACGATCAGAATGTCGTGACTGCGCTCACCTCAGAGATACCCCGGGTCTCAATCGTGTCCGACCACGCGTCCAACTTCTGGCCGAACCACTCCGGCAGCCCGCACGGCTGACTCAACGCGTCCCAGAAGTCGTTGAGTGGTTCGATCAGCCGACCACACAGGTCAACGACCAGCTCGCTATCCGTCATCGCAGCAGACTAACCAGCCCCCACCACGAGCCACTCACGAGTCAAAGAGACAGGCTCTAGGAGTTCTTCCGGTGGCAGCGGTCGGTGGGTCTCGGGACCGACCCGCGGAAGGGATATGACGGGTTCAGGGTGCGCGTGACGGCGGACAGGCCGCCCTCCCCGGCGGAGGGGGAGGGCGGCCTGTGCGGTGGTCACCAGGGGGATCCGGTGGTAGTCGGTGTCAGTCCGAGTCGGCTTCCAGGTTGCCCTCCGTGTCCAGGTAGACCTGGCGGAGGGATTCGAGGACCTGCGGGTCCGGCTTCTCCCACATGCCGCGGGACTCGGCCTCCAGGAGGCGTTCCGCGATGCCGTGGAGGGCCCACGGGTTGGCCTCCTCCAGGAAGGCGCGGTTCGTGGGGTCGAGGACGTACGTTTCCGTGAGCTTGTCGTACATCCAGTCCGCGATCACGCCCGTCGTGGCGTCGTAGCCGAAGAGGTAGTCGACCGTCGCCGCCAGCTCGAAGGCGCCCTTGTAGCCGTGGCGGCGCATCGCCTCGATCCACTTGGGGTTCACCACGCGGGCGCGGAAGACGCGGGAGGTCTCCTCGACCAGGGTGCGGGTCTTGACCGTCTCCGGGCGGGTGGAGTCGCCGATGTAGGCCTCCGGGGCCGTGCCGCGCAGGGCGCGGACGGTGGCCACCATGCCGCCGTGGTACTGGAAGTAGTCGTCGGAGTCCGCGATGTCGTGCTCGCGGGTGTCGGTGTTCTTGGCGGCGACCGTGATGCGCTTGTACGCCGTCTCCATCTCGGTGCGGGCCGGCCGGCCCTCCAGGCCGCGGCCGTACGCGTAACCGCCCCAGACCGTGTAGACCTCCGCCAGGTCGGCGTCCGTACGCCAGTCGCGGGAGTCGATCAGCTGGAGGATGCCGGCCCCGTACGTGCCCGGGCGCGAGCCGAAGATGCGGGTGGTGGCCTTGCGTTCGTCGCCGTGCAGGGACAGGTCCGCCTGGGCGTGGGCCCGGATGAAGTTCGACTCCGCGGGCTCGTCCAGGGAGGCCGCCAGCCGGACCGCGTCGTCCAGGAGGCCGATGACGTGCGGGAACGCGTCGCGGAAGAAGCCCGAGATGCGCAGGGTCACGTCGATGCGGGGGCGGCCCAGCTCCCCGAGGGGGATCGCCTCGATGCCGGTGACGCGCCGGGAGGCCTCGTCCCAGACCGGGCGGACGCCGAGCAGCGCGAGGGCTTCCGCCACGTCGTCGCCGGCCGTGCGCATCGCGCTCGTGCCCCAGAGGGAGAGGCCGACCGAGGCCGGCCACGCGCCTTCGTGGTCGTCGCGGTAGCGCGTCAGGAGGGAGTCGGCCAGGGCCTGGCCCGTCTCCCACGCGAGGCGGGAGGGGACGGCCTTCGGGTCGACCGAGTAGAAGTTGCGGCCGGTGGGGAGGACGTTCACCAGCCCGCGCAGCGGGGAGCCGGACGGGCCGGCGGGGACGAAACCGCCGTCCAGCGCCCGGACGACGTGCGCGATCTCGTCCGTGGTGCCGGCCAGGCGCGGCACGACCTCGTGGGCGGCGAAGGCGAGGATGTCCGAGACGGCCTGCGGGTGGCCCGCCGAGACCGCGGCGACCGCGTCCGGGGACCAGCCCGCGTCCTCCATGGCCTGCACCAGGGCGCGGGCCGTCTCCTCCACGGTGTCGGCCGCGGTGCGGGTGGCCGCCGATTCGTCCAGGCCGAGGGCCTCGCGCAGGCCGGGCAGGGCGGAGGTGCCGCCCCAGATCTGGCGGGCGCGGAGGATCGACAGGACCAGGTTGACGCGGGCCTCGCCCGTCGGGGCGCCGCCGAGGACGTGCAGGCCGTCGCGGATCTGGGCGTCCTTGACCTCGCACAACCAGCCGTCGACGTGCAGGAGGAAGTCGTCGAAGCCGTCGTCGTCGGGCCGCTCGTCCAGGCCCAGGTCGTGGTCGAGCTTCGCCGCCTGGATCAGCGTCCAGATCTGGGCGCGGATGGCCGGGAGCTTGGACGGGTCCATCGCGCTGATCTGCGCGTACTCGTCCAGGTGCTGCTCCAGGCGCGCGATGTCGCCGTACGACTCCGCGCGGGCCATCGGCGGCACCAGGTGGTCGACCAGGGTGGCGTGCACGCGGCGCTTGGCCTGCGTGCCCTCACCCGGGTCGTTGACCAGGAACGGGTAGACGAGCGGCAGGTCGCCGAGCGCCGCGTCCGGGGCGCAGGACGCCGAGAGGCCGGCGTTCTTGCCCGGCAGCCACTCCAGGTTGCCGTGCTTGCCCAGGTGGATCATCGCGTCGGCGCCGAAGCCGCCGTCCTCGGCCGCGGCCTGGATCCAGCGGTACGCCGCCAGGTAGTGGTGCGAGGGAGGCAGGTCCGGGTCGTGGTAGATCGCGATCGGGTTCTCGCCGAAGCCGCGCGGCGGCTGGATGAGGATCAGCAGGTTCCCGCGGCGGAGCGCCGCGAGGACGATGTCGCCCTCCGGGTTCGAGGAACGGTCCACGAACATGTTGCCCGGCGCCTCGCCCCAGTGCTCCTCGACCTGCTCGCGCAGCTCGGCGGGCAGCTCGGCGAACCAGCGCCGGTAGTCGGCGGCCGGGATGCGGACCGGGTTGCGGGCCAGCTGCTCCTCGGTCAGCCAGTCCTGGTCGTGGCCGCCGGCCTCGATCAGGGCGCGGATCAGCTCGTCGCCGTCGCCGGAGACCAGGCCGGGGATCTCGGTGACCGGGCCGAAGTCGTAGCCCTCCGCGATGAGCGTGCGCAGGAGTTCGACGGCGCTGGCCGGGGTGTCGAGGCCGACCGCGTTGCCGATGCGGGAGTGCTTGGTCGGGTAGGCGGAGAGGACCAGCGCGATCCTCTTGTCGCGCCGCTCGATGTGGCGCAGGCGGGCGTGGCGTACGGCGATGCCGGCGACGCGGGAGGCCCGCTCGGGGTCGGCCACGTACGCGGGCAGGCCGTCCTCGTCGATCTCCTTGAAGGAGAACGGGACGGTGATGAGCCGGCCGTCGAACTCGGGGACGGCGACCTGGGTGGCGGCGTCGAGCGGGGACAGGCCCTCGTCGTTCTGCTCCCAGTTGCCGCGCGAACCCGTCAGGCACAGCGCCTGGAGGATCGGCACGCCGAGCCCGGCCAGGGCGCCCGCGTCCCAGGACTCGTCGTCCCCGCCCGCGGAGGCGGTGGCGGGGCGGGTGCCGCCGGCCGCGAGCACGGTGGTGATGATCGCGTCGGCCGGCTCCAGGGCCTGGAGCAGCTCCGGCTCCGGGGTGCGCAGGGAGGAGACGTACAGGGGGACGGGCTGCCCGCCCTTCGCCTCGATGGCGTCGCAGAGGGCGTGCACGAAGGCGGTGTTGCCGCTCATCTGGTGGGCGCGGTAGTAGAGCACCGCGACGCGCGGGCCGGCGGGGGCCGCGTGCGGGGTGCGCTCCAGGGGGCCCCAGGTGGGGGAGGTGGCGGCCGGCTCGAAGCCGTGGCCGGTGAGCAGCACGGTGTCGGAGAGGAAGCGTGCCAGCTGCTCCAGGTTGGCCGGGCCGCCGTGCGCGAGGTAGCGATGCGCCTCGGCGGCGATGCCGATCGGGACCGTGGAGGCCTCCATCAGCTGCGCGTCGGGGGCCTGTTCGCCGGTCAGCACGACCACCGGGCGGGTCTGGCCGGGCGCGAGGAGCACGTCCAGGCCCTCCTGCCAGGCGCGGAGCCCGCCGAGGAGGCGTACGACGACCAGGTCGGCCCCGTCGAGGAGACCGGGGAGGTCGTCGAGGGGAAGGCGGGAGGGGTTCGCGAACCGGTACGGCACGGGGCCGCCGGCGGTGTTCGCGGCGCGGGCGCTGAGCAGATCGGTGTCGGACGTCGACAGCAGCAGGATCATGCGGCGGCAGGCCTTCCTCGGGGTTTCCGCGCCCCGGGCAGTGAGGACAGCGGGAGTTCCTGACTCACCCGGCCGATCGCTCCGCGGGGTTCACAGTGGCGGGACCGCGCCGGAATCGCACCGGGCTTCCTCCCATGTCGCCGTCCTCGGCGATGACGGGCCGAGCGGTCCGTCGGAAGGTCATCTTAGGCGGCCTTTTCCCTGGCCGGGAGTGGGGGTGGGGTGGGCGGCGGTGGTGGGGCCCGGGGTGGGGGACGTGGTGGGGGTGGGCGGGTGCCGGGTGCCGGGTGCCGGGTGCCGGGTGCCGGGTGCCGGGTGGGGGTGCGGTGGGGGTGCGCTGCGCGGGCTGCTCCCCACCCCGCCCTTCGCCCGTTCCCCGGGGCTCCGCCCCGGACCCCGTACTCGGGGGCTCCGCCCCCGGGCCCCCGTGGGCTCTGCGGGGCTTCGCCCCGGACCCTGTGCTCGGGGGCTTTGCCCCGGGCCCGCGTAGGTTCTGCGGGGCTTCGCCCCCGCCCTCACCCCCGTGGGCTCCGCCCCCGGACCCCCGTGGGTTCTGCGGGGCTTCGCCCCGGACCCCGTGCTCGGGGCTCCGCCCCCGGGCCCCCGCCCGTTCCCTGAGCCCCGCCCGTTCCCCGGGGCTCCGCCCCCGGGCCCCGTGCCTGGGGGCTCCGTCCCCGGGGCCCCGGGGGTTCTGCGGGGCTTCGCCCCGGGTCCCGCGGGTTCCACCGGGCTTCGCGCCCCCGCCCCACGGGCTTCGCCCCCGCCCCCACGGGGCTTTGTTCCGCTGTTCTGTGGGTTTTTCCGGGGTTTCGCCCCGGGCGCCACGGGGTTCGTCTGTGGAGTCACGTCGGATTTCCGGGGCTTCGCCTCCCCGGGCGTCGGGCCTCAGGTGTCGGTGGGGGTGTGGGGGTTCGGGGTGGCGACGGACACAGGTCGGGGGTGGGGAATCGTGGGTATGCTCGCGGCCATGCCCCAGCCCCCTTCCGCCGCATCGCGGGACGAACCCGTCATACGCGACCGCGGCGACGCCTGCCCCGGCGCGCTGCGGCTGCACGCCGCCGACGACGGGTACCTGGCGCGCGTCCGGATCCCCGGCGGGCTGCTCACCGTCCGTCAGGCCGCCGCGCTCGGGCTCGCCGCCGACCGGTTCGGGGACGGGCACCTGGAACTCACCTCGCGCGGCAACGTCCAGCTGCGCGGCCTCACCGACGACTGCGGCGCCGGGCTCGCGGCGCTGCTGGACGGCGCCGGACTGCTGCCCGCGCCGAGCCACGAGCGGGTGCGCAACATCGTGGCCTCCCCGATGGGCGGCCCCCACGTCGTGCACTGGGTGCGCGAGCTCGACCGCGTGCTGTGCGCCGGCGCTCGGGCGGCCGCCCTCTCCGGGCGGTTCCTGTTCGCCCTCGACGACGGACGCGGGGATGTCGCCGCCCTCGACCCCGACGTGACCGTGCTCGGCCGCGCGGACGGGCGGGCGCTGGTGCGGCTAGGAGCGGCCGCCGAGGCCGTCGCCGTCGCCGCGGCCGACGCGCCCCGGGCGGCGCTGCTGGCCGCCGAGTACTTCCTCGACGCCGCCGACGCCGCCGGGACTCGGGCCTGGCGAGTCGCCGAGCTACCCGACGGACGGGGTCTCGACGCCGCAGAGTTCGCCCTGCGGCTGGCCGCCGCCGGGATCGACGCGGCCCGCGTGCCCGAGGTGGCGTGGCCGCACGCGCAGCCGCCGCGGCCCGGCGGGGCCGGCGACGCCCTGTGCGTCCTGCCGCCGCTCGGCCGGATGGACTCCGCCCAGTGGCGGGTCCTCGCCGACGTCGCCGCCTCCGGTGGCGGCGAGCTGCGCGTCACGCCCTGGCGCAGCGTCATCCTCCCGCGGGGCGAGGCCCCTTGGCCCGCCGACGCCGGCGCCCGGATCCGGGCCGCCGGCCTGGTCACCGCCGCCGACAGCCCCTGGCGGACCGTCACCGCCTGTACCGGCAAGCCCGGTTGCGCCAAGTCCCTGGCCGACGTACGCGCCGACGCGCGTGCCGTCGTCACAGGCTCGGCGGGCGAGCTGCCCGTGCACTGGTCCGGCTGCGCGCGCCGCTGCGGCCATCCGCGCGGCACCGCCTGGGTCGACCTGGTCGCCACCCCCGACGGGTACGAACTCGACGGGCGGCCCACCCCGTACGACCGTCTGGCGGCCGCCCTCACGGCCGCACGCACCACCACAACACCCGCATCGCAGTGAAGAAATGAGCGAGTACACCGTGTTCGAGTACGAGAAGGACGGCGCCGCGATCTACCGCCAGTCCTTTGCCACGATCCGCGCCGAGGCGGACCTCTCCGGGCTTCCCGCCTCGGTCGCCCAGGTCGCGGTGCGCATGATTCACGCCTGTGGCATGACCGACCTCCCCCAGGACCTCGGCTACACCCCGGACGTCGTCCTGCGGGCCCGCGCCGCGCTGCACGCCGGCGCGCCGATCCTGTGCGACGTACAGATGGTCGCCAGCGGTGTCACCCGCAAGCGGCTGCCCGCGGGCAACGAGGTCATCTGCACCCTCTCCGACCCGGCCGTGCCCGCGCTCGCCGCGAAGACCGGCACCACGCGCAGCGCCGCCGCACTCGAAGTCTGGCGCGACCGGGGCCTGTTGGAGAACGCCGTGGTCGCCGTCGGCAACGCGCCGACCGCGCTGTTCCGGCTGCTGGAGATGATCGAGGAGGGCGCCCCGCGCCCCGCCGCCGTCATCGGCGTGCCCGTCGGTTTCATCGGCGCCGCCGAGTCCAAGGACGCCCTCGCCGCCCACCCCTCGGGCCTCGACCACCTGATCGTGCGGGGCCGGCGCGGCGGCAGTGCCATCGCCGCCGCCGCGATCAACGCGATCGCGAGCGAGGAAGAATGAGCCGTCAGGACGACAAGGGCAAGCTGTACGGCGTCGGGCTCGGGCCCGGCGACCCCTCCCTCATGACCCTGCGGGCCGTCGAGGTGATCGCCGAGGCGGACGTCGTGGCGTACCACAGCGCCCGCCACGGCCGCTCCATCGCCCGTTCGATCGCCGCGAAGCACCTGCGCTCCGACCACGTCGAGGAACCGCTGGTCTACCCGGTCACCACCGAGACCACCGACCACCCGGGCGGCTACCAGGGCGCGATGGAGGAGTTCTACGAGGCCTCCGCCGCCCGGCTGGCCGCCCACCTGGACGCCGGCCGCACCGTGGCCGTCCTCGCGGAGGGCGACCCGCTCTTCTACGGCTCGTACATGCACATGCACAAGCGGCTCGCGGACCGGTACGAGGCCGAGGTCATCCCCGGCGTCACCTCCGTCAGCGCCGCCGCGGCCCGCCTCGGCACCCCGCTCGTGGAGGGCGAGGAGGTGCTCACGATCCTGCCCGGCACCCTGCCCGAGGAGGAGCTCACCGCGCGCCTCGCCGCCACCGACTCGGCGGTCGTGATGAAGCTCGGCCGTACCTTCCCCGCCGTCCGGCGGGCCATGGAGGGCAGCGGCCGGCTGGCCGAGGCCCACTACGTCGAGCGCGCCACCATGGAGGGGGAGCGGACCGGGGCCCTGGCCGAGACCGACCCCGACAGCGTCCCGTACTTCGCCGTCGCCGTCGTGCCCAGCCGGATCGGGAACCCGGGCAGCGTGCCTGCGGGCCCCGGCGAGGTCGCGGTCGTCGGCACGGGCCCGGCCGGGCCGCTGTGGCTGACCGCCGAGACCCGGCGGGCGCTGGCCGACGCGGAGGTGCTCGTCGGGTACACGACGTACCTGGACCGGGTGCCGGTCAAGCCGGGCCAGATCCGGCACGGCTCCGACAACAAGGTGGAGTCCGAGCGCGCCGAGTTCGCCCTCGACCTTGCCCGGCGCGGCAAGCGGGTGGCCGTCGTCTCCGGCGGTGATCCCGGGGTCTTCGCCATGGCCACGGCGGTCCTGGAGGTGGCCGGCCAGGCCCCTTACGAGGACGTGCCGGTGCGGGTGCTGCCGGGGGTGACCGCGGCCAACGCGGCGGCCGCCGCGGCCGGGGCCCCGCTGGGCCACGACTACGCCACCCTCTCGCTCTCCGACCGGCTCAAGCCGTGGGAGGTCATCGCGGAGCGGCTGCGCGCCGCCGCCGCGGCCGACCTGGTGCTCGCGCTGTACAACCCGGGCTCGCGCAGCCGGACCTGGCAGGTCGCCAAGGCCCGGGAGCTGCTGCTCGAACTGCGGGCCCCGCAGACCCCGGTGGTCGTCGCGCGGGACGTGGGCGGCCCGGAGCAGTCGGTGCGCGTCGTGACGCTGGCCGAACTGGAGCCGGCCGAGGTGGACATGCGCACGATCCTGCTGATCGGTTCCTCGCAGACGCAGGTCACGCAGCGGCCCGACGGCTCGCGGGTGACGTGGACGCCGCGCCGCTACCCGTGACGTGAACGCGCGGCCGCGCCGTGCCGCGGCGCGTGCCGTGCCGCGGCGCGTGCTGTGCCGAGACGTGCGGCCCGGGGAGCCCGGGCCGCACCGCCGGCTCAACTCGGGCAGCCCGCCAGGGCGTCGGGGCAGCCCTGCACGGCCGCGGGGTCGACGGTGAGCAGCTGCCACGACAGCACCGCGGCCGGGGGCGAGTCGTCCTGCGCGGTGGGCTCGACGTGCACGGTCAGCGCCGGGCCCGCCGGGAGGTTCAGCCGCGTCACCTCCCCGACCGTGCCGCAGGCCACGTCGAACGGGCGCTCCCCGGAACCGCCCTCGCGCGACAGCACCACCGTCACCCGAGGGCTCTCCTCGCTGTCGCAGGCGAGGTCCAGGCGGTACGGGCCCTCGCCGCCGGCCTCCAGGGTCTTGTCCAGGCCGCCGGCGAGGAAGCCGGTGCCGCGCATCGTCACGCGGCCGTCGCCGGCTTCCCTGCCCAGGGCCTTGTCGGCCCGCTGGAGTGCGTCGTCGGGCTCCCACACCCGGGGCGCCGCTTCCTGCCCGCTGCTGCTGCCGCAGCCGGTGACGAGCGTCGCGGCGGCGAGGATCAGGACGAGGGAGTGACGTATCCGCATCCCCTCAGCCTAGAGGGTGCAGCCGGGCCGGTGGCGGCGGGCGCGTGGACGGCATCCGGGCCGGTGGGAGGCGCGGCGCGCAGGCACCGGCCCCACGAAGCGGAGGACCGGCGCGGCCCCGGAACGTACGCCTCCGAGGCCTGCGCCGGGGCGTCCGAACGCCTCAGGCCGGGTGGATTCGGTACGCCTCTGACCGGGGCGGAGTCGGTTGGTCTCGGGCCGGGTGGAGCCGGTACGTCTCTGGCCGGGGGAGCCGGCAGGCCTCAGCCGGGTGGAGTCGGTTGGTCTCGGGCCGGGTGGAGCCGGTACGTCTCTGGCCGGGGGAGCCGGCAGGCCTCAGCCGGGTGGAGCCGGTAGGCCTCGGGCCGGGTGGAGCCGGTACGTCTCGTGCCCGGGGAGCCAGCACGCCTCTGGCCGGGCGGAGTCGGTACGTCTCGTGCCCGGGGAGCCAGCACGCCTCGAGCCGGGCGGAGCCAGCACGCCTCGGGCCGGGCGGAGCCAGCACGGCTCTGGCCCGGCGGAGCCAGTACGCCTCTGGCCCGGCGGAGCCAGTACGCCTCGGGACCGGCGAGACCGTACGTCTCAGGTCCGGTGGAGCCAGGCCAGGACCGCCTCCACCGAAACGGCCTGCGCCACCTGTGCCGGCACCGCCGGCCGGCGTACGACCAGGACCGGGATCCCGGCCTCGCGGGCGGCGGTGAGCTTCGGGGACGTCGCGTCGCCGCCGCTGTCCTTGGTGACCAGCACGTCGATCCGGTGGCGGGCCAGCAGCTCCCGTTCCTCGGCCAGCCCGAACGGGCCGCGCGCCAGCAGGACTTCCGTGCGCGGCGGCATCGGCGTGGCCGGCGGATCGACCGAACGCACCAGGAACCACGTGTCGGTGAGGTGCGCGAAGGCGTGCAGCCCCATCCGGCCCGTGGTCAGGAACGCCCGGCCGCCCAGCGACGGCAGGACGGCGGCCGCGCCGGCGAGGGAGTCGGCGAACGTCCAGTCGTCGCCCGGCCCGGGCGTCCAGCCGGGACGGCGCAGCGCCAGCAGCGGGACGCCCGTGAGCGCCTGCGCCTCCGACGCGTTGAAGCTCATCCGCTCCGCGAAGGGGTGGGTGGCGTCGACGACGTGCGTGACGTCGTGGCCGACGATCCAGCCCGCGAGGCCCGCGACGCCGCCGAAACCGCCGATCCGGGTCTCGCCCGGCGGGAGCACGGGCGCGGCGACCCGGCCCGCGAGCGAGGTCGTCACCCGGTACGAGGTCCCGCGCGCCAGCGCCTCCGCCAGGCGGCGGGCCTCCGTCGTGCCGCCCAGGATCAGGACGTGCCGTCCGCCGGCATCAGCCCCGGGCACCTCAGCAGACATGCCGGTCGCGCTCGGGCGAGTACAGGTGGCTGTCGCGGAACTGCTCGGCGCCCAGGGTCCGGCCCACCACGATCACCGCCGTGCGCACCAGGCCCGCCGCCTTCACCTGCTCCGCGATGTCGCTCAGCGTCCCGCGCAGGATCAGCTCGTCGGGGCGGCTGGCCATCGCCACCACCGCCACCGGGCACTCGGCGCCGTAGTGGGGCAGCAGTTCGTCCACGACCCGGTCGACGTACCGGGTGGCCAGGTGCAGCACCAGCAGCGCACCGCTGCGGCCGAGCGTGGCCAGGTCCTCGCCGGGCGGCATCGGCGTGGCCTGCTGGGCGATCCGGGTCAGGATCACGGTCTGGCCGACGGTCGGGACGGTCAGCTCCCGCTTCAGCGCGGCCGCCGCGGCGGCGAAGGCCGGCACGCCCGGGACGACCTCGTAGGGGATGCCGGCCGCGTCGAGGCGCCGCATCTGCTCGGCCACCGCGCTGAAGATGGACGGGTCGCCCGAGTGCAGCCGCGCCACGTCCAGGCCCGCCGCGTGGGCGCGTACGCACTCGGCGACGATCTCGTCCAGGTTCAGCTGCGAGGTGTCCACCAGCCGGGCGTCCGCCGGGCATTCGGCGAGCAGCTCGCGCGGGACGAGGCTGCCCGCGTAGAGGCAGACCGGGGCGGCGGCCAGGGTCCGGGCGCCGCGCACGGTGATCAGGTCGGCGGCGCCGGGGCCCGCGCCGATGAAGTACACGGTCATTCTCGATCTCCTTGTGTCTTCGTGACCGACCACTGGGTGACCGGCATCGCCTGCCGCCAGCCCGTGAATCCGCCGACCGGCACCGCGTGCGCGACGGCCAGCTTCACCAGTTCGCCGCCGTGGCGCCGGTAGCGGTCGGCGAGGACCGCCTCCGACTCCAGCGTGACCGTGTTGACCACCAGCCGGCCGCCCGGTGCCAGGGCCGCCCAGGCCGCGTCGAGCAGGCCCGGAGCGGTCAGGCCGCCGCCGATGAACACCGCGTCGGGTGCCGGGAGTCCGGCCAGGGCGTCCGGCGCCGCGCCGACGACCACGCGCAGACCGGGTACGCCGAGTGCGTGCGCGTTGCGGGTGATGCGGCCCGCGCGCTCCGGGACGCGTTCGACGGCCACCGCGCGGCAGGAGGGGTGCGTACGCATCCACTCGATGCCGATCGAACCGGAGCCGCCGCCGATGTCCCACAGCAGCTCGCCGGGGGCCGGGGCGAGCGCACACAGGGTCGCGGCGCGCACGTGGCGCTTGGTGAGCTGGCCGTCGTGCTCGTACGCGGTGTCGGGCAGGCCGGGGGTCGCGCCGAGCCGGGGCACCGGGGCCGCGGGGTCGCGGCGGCAGTCGACGGCGACGACGTTGAGGGGGTCGCCGGGGGCGTGGTCCCAGTCGCGCGCGGTGCCCTCGTACGCGTCCTCCCGCTCGGAGCCGAGCTGTTCGAGCACCCGCATCCGGCTCGGGCCGAAGCCCCGCTCTCGAAGCAGAGCAGCGATCTCGTCCGGGGTCGGTGCTCCGGCGCTGAGGACCAGGATCCGCCGCCGCTCGTGCAGCGCGGCCGCGAGCCGTGCCACCGGGCGGCCGACCACCGTCACCACCTCGGTGTCCTCCACCGGCCAGCCCAGGCGGGCGCACGCGTACGACACGGAGGACGGGTGCGGGTGGACCCGCAGGGCGTCCGGGCCCAGCTCCTCGGACAGGGCGCGGCCGATCCCGTAGAACATCGGGTCCCCGCTGGCCAGTACGGCGATGCGGCGCCCCGCGTGCTCGGCCATCAGCTTCGGCACGGCCGGCCGCAGCGGGCTCGGCCAGGCGACGCGCAGCCCGGCGCAGTCCGCGCGCGGCAGCAGGTCCAGCTGCCGGGGGCCGCCGATCAGCACCTCGGCCGAGGTCAGCGCGGACCGCGCGCCGGCGGTGAGCCCGGCCCAGCCGTCGGCGCCGACGCCGACGACCGTCACCGGTACGGGGGGTGCTGCGGAGCTCACTGCGCGGTACCTCGGGGAACGGGAGAAGGGGACTGCGGGGGATGGACCCGCAGCTTAGCGGGGCGCAGTCCCGGCTCCAGTGCCAGGGTGACCACGACCGACGCGGCCGCCAGCACGCTGATGGCCGCCGCCGGCGAGGTGTACTGCGCCACCGCCCCGGCGAGCGCCGCGCACGCCCCCTGCGCCGTCAGCATCCCGGCCGAATGCAGCCCGAGGGCCTGCCCCTGCGTCCCCTCGGGCAGCAGCGGTACGAGGCGCTCCTGCATCAGCAGCCCGGCGGCGTAGCCGGTGGACGCCAGCGCGACGGCGGCCGTCGCGGCGACGGGACCCGGTTCCAGGGCGAACACCAGGTACGGGACGGCGAGCAGCAGCCGCTGCGGCGCCGCCAGCCGGGTCCGCAGCCGCTCGGGCAGCCAGCGGCCCGCGACGGTGTCCCCGACGAGCATGCCGGCGGCGGCACAGCCGAAGAGCAGCCCGGCGTGCGCGGGGTCGTACGGGACGAAGAGCGACTCGCAGCCGACGATCAGGCCGTTCGGGATCCACAGGGCGAGGTACAGGGTCCGGCGCGCCGGGTGGGACAGCAACAGGGCGTTGACCCGCCACGTTTCGGCGGGGGACGGCCTGCCGCCGGCCCGGGGCGCGCGGCGGCGCAGCCCGAGGCGGACCGTCAGCGCGGCGGCCAGCCCGAGCCCGGCCGACACCAGCAGGACCCCGCGCGGGGACAGCGCGCCGAGCAGCACCCCGCCGGCGGCGAAGCCGGCGACCTGGGTGACGCCTGCGGCGACGGCGAGCAGGGACCGGCCGAGGAGGTAGTCCCCGGGCGGCAGGATCTCGGTGAGCAGCCCCGCCGCCGACCGGCTGCCGCCGCGGGCCGCGCTGGCGGGGCTCGCCGCCCTCGCCGCCGCCGGCACCGCCCTGCTCGCGGCCCCCGGGCTCCCGCTGTGGGCGGTGTTCCCGGTGCTGCCCAGGTCCTCGGCGCCACCCTGCTGATGGCCTGCTCGGGCAGGGGCTCGAGGGAGGGGCCGAACATGGCGAGGGCGGAGAGCAGGGGGCTGCGGGTGCGGCCGTAGACGAGGACCCCGAGGGCGAGTCCGCCGGTGGTGGACGCGCCGACGCGCAGGGCGGCGGCGGCGAAGAAGGGGGTGAACTCGGGGACGCGGACGGCGAGCGAGCGGTAGCTGCTTGACATGCGCGGAGTCTGCGCCGCGCCGGCCGCGACCCCCCAGAGTTTCGCCCCCACCCGAAACCCCGGCTCCGTGCGCCGCCGGGGCGGGCCGCCGCGCCCGTCCGGGTACCGGGTGTGCGCCCCCGCGCGGCCTGCGCACCGCCTGCCGCTGGGGGGAACGGCCCTGCGGGGCTGTCCCCTACCCGCCCTTCCACCGTTCCCGCCTCGATCGCCGGCGCGGCTCCCCAAGAGGGACAGGGGCGCCACCCCGAGCCCGTGCGGGGCTCCGCGCCGAGCCCGTGCGGGGTTCCGCGCCGGCGGGCGGTGGGGCTCCGCCTCGGGCGCGTGCGGGGCTCCGCGCCGGCGGGCGGTACAGCTGGGGGGTGTCCTCGGCCGCGGCGCCGACCGGCAGGGGGAAGGAGCAGACCCCGGCCTCCTGCTCGGCCGGCAGGTCCCGGTGCCGCCGGCCCCGGGCGGGCACGGACGCGGCGAAGCAGGCCCGGCTCTCCAGCTCGAAGGCGAGGAGCGCGGGGCGTGATCGGCACGGAGCAGCCCGTACGGGTTCACCGTCACCGGCGGGGACGCGGCCCGCCGGCCGCCCGGGGCCGGCCTGCCTCCGCCGCGCCGGCGAGCCTTCCGGTCCGTGACCCCCACCCGGCCCCCGTCCTGCGGGCAGGGCATGATCGAGGCGGCGTCCCGGAGGGGCCGGGCGGCCGGGTGGGGAAGGGGTGGCGGCCGTGGGGTGGTGGCGCATCGACACCGACGCGCTCGCCCGCAGCCGCTTCCTGGTGTCCCCCCTCGCCGAGACCACCGCCGCCCTCATGGCCCTGGAGCGCCGCACCCACGCCCACCCCGCCGAGCGGGCCTGGCTCGCGGACCGGCTCCCGCACTACCGGGCCCACCTCGCCGCCGAGCCCCTCACCGCCGCCCTGGTGCGCGCCGCACTCGGCCGGCTGTGGATCGCCGGGTTCCTGACGCCGACGCCCCACCAGGACGGCCGCGCCTTCGCCGAGGAGGTGGCCGCCGTACGGGCCGCCCCGGACGCGGTGGTCCGTACCGACCTGCGCGCCGCCACCGGCCGGCTCCCCGAGGCCCTCGACCGGGCGCGCGGCCTCGGCCCGAGGACGGCCGGACTGCTGGAGTGGGTCTGGGAGGAAGCCGTACGCCCCGACTGGGAGCGGCGCCGCCGGGTCGCGGAGGCGGACATCCTGGTCCGCACGCGCCAGCTCGGCCAGGGCGGCTGGGCGGCCGCCCTGACGGGGATACGGCCCGGCATGGCCTGGCTCGGCGAGGGGCGGCTGCGCGTCAACCTCCAGCAGCGCCGGCCGCGTGAACTGACGGCGGCGGCCGGGCTGGTCTTCGTACCGGTGACGCACGCGCACGGCTGGGTCTCCTGGACCGGTACGCACCGGCACGCGCTCGTGTATCCCTGCGCGGGCCAGCTCACCCAGCAGGGGTCCGGGCCGGCCGCCCCGCAGGCGCTCGTGCGGCTGCTGGGGCCGGTGCGGGCGCGGGTGCTGGTGCTGCTGGAGAGCCCGAAGTCCACCACCCAGCTGGTGGCGCTGACGGGGTTCAGCCTGGGCGCGGTGGCCGGACAGCTGAAGGTGCTGCTCGCCGCGGGCCTGATCCTGCGGCGGCGCACGGGCCGTACCGTGCTCTACAGCCGGGTCGCGGCCGGGGACGTCCTGGTGTCGGCGGCGGGGACGCCTGAGTAGGGTGGGGCCGCGACCGCCCGAGGAGGCTGCTGTGACCGGCTGGAACGCCACCCGCATCCCGGACCAGAGCGGCCGGACCGCCGTCGTCACCGGCGCCAACAGCGGCATCGGCTACGTCACCGCCCGCGAACTCGCCCGGCACGGCGCGAGCGTCGTCCTGGCCTGCCGCAGCGCCGCGCGCGGCCGGGACGCCGTGAGCCGGCTGCGGCGCGAAGTCGCCTCGTGCGACGTCCGGTTCCTCGCACTGGACCTCGCCGACCTGTCCTCCGTACGGCAGTTCGCGCGGGACTTCGTCCGGCACCGCCCTGCGCTCGACCTGCTGGTCAACAACGCCGGGGTGATGGCGCTGCCCTACGGCCGTACCGCCGACGGGTTCGAGACCCAGTTCGGCGTCAACCACCTCGGCCACTTCGCCCTCACCGGACTGCTGCTGCCGAGGCTGCTCGCGGCGGCCCCCGGGGCCCGGATCGTCAACGTGTCCAGCGTCTTGCACGCGCTGGGCCGCCCCGGCCCCTCCTTCGAGGGGACCGAGCGGGACTACCGCCGCTGGACCGCCTACGGCCGCTCCAAGTCGGCCAACCTCCTCTTCACCCACGCACTGGCCCGCCGCTTCACCGCCGCCGGTTCGGCGATCACCGCCGCCGCCGCGCACCCCGGCTACGCCTCCACCAACCTGCACGCGGGCGCCTCCCGCCCGGAGGGCCGCAGCCTCGCGGCGCGCGTCATGGCGCTGGGCAACGGCGTGCTCGCGCAACCCGCCGCGGCGGGCGCCCTGCCCACGCTCTACGCGGCCACCGCGCCGGGGGTCCGGCAGGACGAGTTCTTCGGGCCGAGGCTCGGCTGGCGGGGCGCGCCGGTACGCTCCTGGCGGGCCCGGTGGACCCTGGACGACGCGGCCGGGGAGCGGCTGTGGTCCACCTCGGAGAAGCTCACGGGCGTCACGTTCCCGCCCTTGGCGCCCTGAGGCGGCGGCCGGAGGGATCGTACCCCCCAGGGGTATCGCGCCTGCCTGTCCCGGCCGTCGGCCCCGGCGACGCGCGCCGCTGACCCTGCTGTGCAGGAGGGCCGGCGTGCGGCTGTAGGCCTGATGGCGCCGACGCAACCCTTGAAGCCATCCTCGGATGTACCCCTCGACCCCAACCCAAGGATTGCTAGCTTGGGTTCATGTCGAGCAATCAGAAGCCCCGCCTCATCCCGACCGGCAAGTGCTGGTGCGGCTGCGGGAAGGACGTCGGCCTGGGCAAGTTCTTCGCCGCCGGCCACGACAAGATCGCCGAAGCGGCGCTCATGGCCCTCAAGTACGACGGGTCCGTCGCCCAACTGCTCCACGCTCACGGCTTCGGCTCGCACCATTCCGTCCGCCACGCCGCCGTCACCGATCCGGACTGCTCGTGGGAGAAGTGCGTCGACTGCAACTACAGCGGCGCCCCGGCCAGCATCGCCGGCCACCGCAAGAAGGATCACCCCGACCGGCATGCCCTCGCCCAGGCGATTCGCGCCCTTGGTGGCACCTGGGATCCGCAGCGTGCCATCAAGGCTCTGGGCGACCACGGTCACACGTGGGAAGACCAACGGGCAGCGGAGAAGCGGGTCCGGCAGATCTTGCGCGACCTGTGCGCGGACGGGCTCCTCGTCAGAACTGATCCTCAACGAGCTGTCTACGACCTCGTTCAGGGGTAGAGCCGGGGACGGTTCAGCCCTCGGAGACGAGAGTGCAGGCGTCGGCCCCCGCCCGTCCGTCTTCGGCGCGGTCCTCGGTGTCCGGGGCGAGGTAGCGGGTGGACTCGTCACCGAGGACGTCGACGAGCCGGTGCAGCAGGGCAGCCCGGCGGTGCTCACGACGGTCTTCTTTCGGCGGCTGGTGTGCGGGCTGTGCTGCAACGACGGCGTGGACGAGATGGGGCGCCCGACCGCGCTGACAACGGTCAGGCGGTCGTCGAACGACATCCGGGTCCCGTCCCTGGGCTCAAGCAGTTGGTCATCGCGCTCCCGCGCAGGCCGGCGGGGCGGCGCGGGCCCGCTTCTTCGACCATGCGGGCCGCTCCGCCGACAGAGACGGCTTGGCGCATGAGCCCCCGGCCGCCCGGCCGTTTCGCGCGCCCCCGGTCATTCCGGCCGCCCCCTGCCGTCCCGCGCGCCCCCGGGCGCCCCGGGCGCACCGTGCGCGCCCCCGGCACGCCCCGTCGCGCACCCGTCCGCCCCGGACGGGACCTGACCCGCGCCGCCTCCGCGGCCGGACACTCGTCCCATGGACGACACTCCGGACAACCACTCAGAATCCCCCGGGGACCACGCCGTGGTCCTCGGGGCAGGCCTGGCCGGGCTGCTGACGGCCCGGGTCCTGGCGGACCGGTTCGCCCGCGTCACCGTCGTCGAACGGGACGAACTGTCGCCGCACGGCCCGGAGTTCCGCCCCGGCCTGCCGCAGTCCCGGCACGCGCACGTGCTGTGGTCGCGCGGTATCGAGCTGATGGAGCGGCTGCTCCCCGGTACCACCGCCGAGCTGACGGCCGCCGGAGCCGCCCTGCTGGAGTCCCCGCGCGACTTCCTGTGGCTGAGCCCCGCCGACTGGTTCCGGCGCGTGCCCGGAGCGGGGATGCTGATCGGCAGCCGGGAACTGCTCGACTGGACGCTGCGCCGCGCCGTCCTGCGCGACGGCCGCATCCGGATACTGGGGGGCCGCCTCGCGACCGGGCTCGTCGGCGGGACGGACCGCCGCTCGGTGGCCGGCGTGACCCTGCGCGACGGCGGCCGCCTCGCCGCGGCGCTCGTGGTCGACGCCACCGGCCGCACCTCCAAGGCCCCCGCCTGGCTGGCCGCCCTCGGCTACCCCGCCCCGGCCGTCACCCGCTACGACTCCCACCTCGGGTACTCCAGCCGCCCGTACGCCGTCCCCAAGGCCGCCCCGGACGGGAGCCCGGAGCGCCGCTGGCACGGGATGTACGTACAGGGCCGCCCCGACAGCCCCCGCGGGGGAGTGCTGGTGCCGCTGGAAGGGGACCGCTGGCTGGTCACCCTGATCGGCAACGGCGAGCACGCCCCGCCCACCACGGACCCGGAGTTCCTCGCGTTCACCCGCACCCTGCGCAGCCCCGCCCTCCACGACGCCATCCGCGACGCCGAGCCACTGGCCCCGCCCACCGGTTTCCGGGCGACCGCCAACGAGTGGCGCCACTACGAGCGCATGGACCGCTGGCCCGAGGGCTTCCTCGTCATGGGTGACGCGGCGTGCCGCTTCAACCCGGTCTACGGGCACGGGATGACCGTCGCCGCCCTCACCGCCCAGGCCCTGGACGAGGCCCTCGCCGGCCTCACCGCCGCGCAGATCCCGGCCCAGGCGCGACGCGTCCAGCGGCAGACCGTCACCGCGGCCTCCGTCGCCTGGCAGATCGCCACCAGCGAGGACCTGCGCTACCCGGGCACCGAGGGCCCGCCGTCCGACCGGGCGACCCGCGTCCTCCAGGCGTACATGTCCCGCGTCATGGCGGGCGCCAATGCCGACCCGGAGATCTCCGCCGCGTTCTTCGGCGTCCTGTCCCTCTCCGCCCCGCCGAACACCCTCCTCGCCCCGGGCACGATGCTCCGCGTCCTGTCGAAGTGGCGCCTGCCGACCGCACCCCGGACCACCGCCGACTACCCGCCCCACCACACGTCGTAGGAGGGCGATGAAGATCATCGCCGCTTGACCTCAAGCGCGGTCGAGGTCCTACGGTCTCCCCATGGCCCGCACCGAGGTGCGGGACCCGCACCG
The DNA here is from genome assembly GCF_040651895.1 of Streptomyces sp. NPDC048352. Lineage (NCBI taxonomy): Bacteria > Bacillati > Actinomycetota > Actinomycetes > Kitasatosporales > Streptomycetaceae > Streptomyces > Streptomyces sp. NPDC048352. The sequence goes on along the minus strand of NZ_JBEZKZ010000054.1, from coordinate 7,427 downwards.
CTGGATGTGGAGGGGACACGACATGACGACCCAGCAGATCTCCGACGCCGAACTCGCCGGACAGCCGGCGGCCTACTGGACGGGTGTCGCCTACGAGGCCCTCATCGCGTTCACCCGGGCCCGGCAGGCCGAAAAGGGCTACACCCAGCCCCAGTTCTGGCTGCTGCGCAACCTCTCGGTGAACGACATCTCCCCCGACGGCGCGGGCATGACCCTGCCCGAGCTGCGCGCGGCCATGGCCCTCTACCTCCGCGCCGAGGACGACCTGGCGGCCGAGGCCGAAGTGCTGCTGGAGCGCGGGTGGCTGCGCCGCGACACCGAGGACCGGCTGTGGCTCACCGAGGAGGGGGAACAGGCCCGCGTCGACCTCGCCCGCAACGCCCCCGCCATCCGCGCCGCCCTCCACGAGGGCATCGACGACGCGGACTACGTCACCACCCTGAAGGTCCTCCAGCGCCTGATCCACAACGCGGGCGGCCCGTCCGCCTGACGCCCGCCGCCTGACGGCCGGCGGGCCAGGGGCGGCCTAGCCGCCGATGGCACGCTCGTACAGATTGCGGATGTCCTCCCCGAAGGAACTGCTGTACGACGTCACCTCGTCCCCGCCTCCGTCGCGGCCGCCGATCACCCCGATCAGGGTGTTCGCTGCGGTCAGGACGGGGCCGCCGCTGGTTCCGTTGGGCACGTCCGCGCAGTCCAGCCGCAGCTGCGTGGGCCCGGCGGCTACGGCTTTGTTGGCGCACCCGAGCGGCTGCTCGGCGTCGTTCGGGTAGCCCACCAGCCGGGCCGGGGCGGGCAGCTGCTGGCCGAAGCGGATGGCCTGCGCGCCCGTGACGTCCTCCAGCCGCTGCCCCGGATGCCCGGGCCGGCGTACCCGGAGGAACGCCACGTCGTAGTCCGGGTCCGAGGACCGCACCCACCGCGGGTCGACCTCGATCCGCGTCGGCACCCACACCCCGAACGGCGCCTTCCCCTCCGCGTACCCGGGCACGAAGGCCAGGTTGGTGCGGAACCCGCCCGCGTACACGCAGTGCGCGGCGGTGACGACGAGGTCACCGTCGGGGGAGTGCACGACGCTGCCCGAGCAGTGGTGCTCGTCGTCCCAGTCCGTACCGGGGGAGAACAGCGCCCCGATCGCCGGCTCTGGCTCGACGGTCCGCGCCTGGAGCGGCTCGGAGACCCGCCACGGCACCTCGGCCCGCGGGACCCGCTCCCCGCCCCCTTCGGCCAGTTTCTCCAGCACCCCTCCGGCGGCCTCGTCGGCCAGCCGGGCGTCCTGCGCGTAACTTCCGCGGGCGGCGTCCCCGTCGGCGACGGTGCCGAACCGCCCCACGCCGAAGGCCACCCCGGCGGCCACGAGCGCACAGCAGACACCGGCCAGCACGCAGACCCGTACGGCCCTGCCCGTCATACCCGCGCTCCCTGAAGGTCTTCGCCCCGCCGTCCTCCGGCCAACGGACGCCCGGCCCCCCTGGTTCCCCTCCGGTGTGTGTCCGCCCTCACAGGCCCCCGGCGACTGGTACCCCCTGCCCGCGGTGCTCGCCGCGGTCCTCCCCCGCGGCTGACCCGCCCGGCCGCCCGGGTGGGTCAGCCGCGGCGTTCGCGTCAGGGGGAGGGGGTCAGCTGGATGGTGGTGCTGGTGCCCGTGGGGGACTCCTTGGTGACTTCGATGCGGGTGCCCGTGTCGGGGACCTTGACGCCGAGTTGGGGGAGGTCCGGGGTCCAGTAGGTGTGGTGGCGGTCGTCGAAGATCCGGACGCCCGGCCGGGAGGGGACGGTCAGCGGGATGCCCGCCCTGTGGAGGGTGATGCGGTCCGTCGGGCGGGTCGAGAAGGGGGCGTCGAAGGTCTGCGCGCGGGCGTTGAGGAGGGTCCCGTCCGGGAAGCGCAGGGGGGCCGGGCGGGCGTCGACCGGGAGGAGGAGACCGTTGCCCGGATGGGCCTTGGTGGTGTTGTCGCTGTACGCGGTGTCCCAGAGCCAGATCAGCACACCCTGCTGGTACGGGTAGAACTCGACCTTGTCGCCCGTGAAGCCGAAGTTGTACGGGCCCGACTTCAGGAAGGTGCCGTAGCCCGTGTGGTGGCGGTTCTCCACGAAGTAGGCGCGGGGGTGGTCGGTGGTTCCGGTGTGGCCCTCCGTGCGGGACCACTTGAGCGGGGTCCAGCCGCTGTCGCCCTGCTCCGCGCCGTCCTGGAGGAGGGTGCGGCCGTCCGCCGCCGTGATGCGGATGTCGTCCAGGGTCGCGCCCCGGCCGTGGGTGTTGCCGTCCGACGTGGCACGGACGCGCAGGTGGACGTTCCGGCCCGTGAGGGCGGCCAGCGGGACGGAGAGGTCCGTCCAGGCGGTCGCGGTGCCCGAGATGCCCTTCGCGGGGATGGGGGCGCCGCCCACCGTGCCGGGGAGCGCGGTCCAGGTCGTGCCGCCGTCCGTGGAGGCCTCCACGGTCAGGAAGTCGAAGTCCTGTTCCAGGTCGTACCAGAGGCGGGCCGTGAGGGTGGCCGCGCCCGTGGTGAGGTCCAGCGGACGGGTCAGGGTGTTGTCCATGAAGTCACCCGTGCCGCTCCACCACTGACGGGTGCCCTCGTAGGGGTCCGTGAGGTCCGTGCGGGTGGTGGAGGGCGGGAGGTGGACCAGGAGCGCCTGGGGGTCTTCGGTGTTGTAGCCCGAGACGCCGAGCGTGGCCCGGGTCCTGCGGCCCGCGTCGGCCTCCGTGTAGTCGAGCCAGCCCAGCTGGAGCTTGCTCCACGGGTCCAGGTCGCCGGGGAACCGGCCGGTGCTGTTGGGGCCCTTGCCCAGGTAGGAGGCCGCGGACATCAGCGACCAGAAGTTGACGCCGTTGTCCCCGTCCGAGCTGTAGAGGTCGGGAAGTCCGAGGTCGTGGCCGAACTCGTGGGAGAAGAGGCCCGCCCCGCTGTTCTCCCCGCCCGTCAGGTAGTCGCCGGCCCAGATCCCGGTGTCGCCGACCGGCGTGCCGCCGGCCTTGTTGCCCTCCGGGCCCGCGCTGCCGGCCTGGTTCCAGTACGCGAACCAGCGGTGCGCCCAGATCGCGTCCTTGCCCTGGGCGCCGCCGCCCCAGGTCTGGTCCTTGCCGGCGTGGACGACGATCAGGTGGTCGAGGTAGCCGTCCGGCTCGTCGAAGTCGCCGTCGTGGTCGGCGTCGTAGCGGTCCCACACGTCGTACTGGGCGAGTTCGGACCTGATGTCCTCGGGCGTACGGCCCTTCGCGCGCTCGGCGTCGTACCAGGCGGTCGTGGAGTCGCGGACCAGGTCCCAGTTGGTGCGGCACTGGCCGGGCTCGGTGCAGTCGTCGGTGCCGTAACGGGCCTCGTTGTACGGGAGTCTGACCCAGTCCGTGACCGTACCGTCGACGTCGTAGCGGCCCGAGGACTGGAGGTTGTAGTAGGCGCGCATCGACGCCGAGCCGGGCTGCGGGGAGAAGAACTGCTGCCGGTAGGAGTCCCGGTCGAAGTCCTTGCGCCAGAGGGTGTGGTTGTCGTCCTGGGCGGGCTTGCCGATGGTGTTGTGCAGGGGGCCGGGCGTGCCGCCGAAGCGGGGATCGGTCTGGTCGCCGAACTCGGCGAGGATGACGAAGACCTTGTCCTTGCGCTGCTGGGCGAGTTCGACGTACTGGTCGCCGATCTTCGCCGTGCGGGGGAGAGGGGCGGTCCTGCGGGCGGCGGCGGAGGCGTCGGATCCGCCGGCCGCGATGCCCTCCAGGGCCTGGCGGCGCAGGGCCTGACGCTGGAGTTCGAGCGGGGCGAGGGGCGGCGGGGCCGCCTGCTCGCCGCCGTTCTCGGTGCGGGGTGCGGGCGGGGGCGCCGTGGCCGCCAGGGCGGGGACGGGCAGGAGGGCGAGGGCGGCGAGGGATATCGCGGCTCCCGCCGAGGCGAGTCTGCGCAACGGACGGGACCTTTCGGGGAGTTGGGTGAGGGGCGTGGGCCCGGAGCGCAGGTAATATTTCACATGTCACAGGTGATGGATAGGGGTTCCGATGGCGCCGAGGGCGCCGATGGCCGACCCGGACGCGGAAGTCGCCCGTCCCGCCGTTTCCCCCAGGGGGCGCCGTCGTTGTGCCCCTGAGGGCTCCCGGTGCGCCGGCGGGCCCCCGCCCCGTCCACCGAACGAGCAGGGGGAGACGAGCGCATGCCCCTCGAACCGCCGTACCCCGCCCTGCCCTTCGACGCGCCGTGGGAGCACCCCGGCATCGGCTCCGGCGCCCCCGACGGGCCGTCCGGGCCCTGGCACCTGCCGTGGGACCGGCTCACCCCCGCCGAAGCGGCCCGGGCGCGGGAGCAACTGGACGGGCGCGCTTACGAGTTCGAGGCCTCCGGCGCGATCGGCGACCCGGTGCGGCGGATCTTCTCCGGGGCCCGGCTGCGCGCCGACGCCGAGCAGACCGCCCGCCTGCTGGCCCCGTACGCCCCCGAGGCGATCGTCAGCTTCGCCCCGCCCCGGCACGCCTACGGGGCCTCGGCCACCATGCTGCTGCCGGCCGTGACCGGACTGCCGGTGTGGTTCTGGCCCGCCACCGACTACCCGCCCTCGCCCAGCCCGGCCCCGGCCGTCCCGGCCCTACCCGTCCCGCCGCCGGCCGTCCCGGCCCGGCGGATCGCCGTCGTCGCCATCCCCTCCACCTTCCGGGTGCTGGCCCGCTACCCCCGCTGGACCGCCTCCTTCGAGCAGCTCACCTTCCTCCACAGCTCCGCCGAACTGCCGCCCGAGGCGCGCCGGTTCGCTTTCGACCCCCGGGTCGTCCTGATCGAGCTGCTCGGCTCCACCGAGACCGGCTCCGTCGCGCACCGCACCGGCTGGGACCCGGCCGGCGCCTGGACGCTGCTCGACGACGTCGCCTTCGCCGCGCCGCGCACCGGTGAGGAGGGCCCGCTCACCGTCACCGGTCCGCGCCTGTCCGCCCTCCCCGACGGCAGCCGGCCCGACCGGCACGAGATGGACGACCTCGTCCGGCGGCTCGGTGACCGGCTGTTCCTGCGCCTCGGCCGCCGCGCCCAGCTGGTGCGGATCAACGGGATCCGGCACGACCTGGGCGCCATCGCCGCCCGGCTGCGCGCCGCGCTGCCCGGGGCGGACGTGGCCTGCGTACGCGTCACCGATCCCCGGCACGCGGAGGCGTACGACGTGCTCGTCGCCGGCGGCGGCCCCCTGACGGCGGACGGCGTACGTGCCGCCGCGCGCGGCCTCGGCGCCGAACCCCGCGCGGTGCGCCTGGTGGACCGCATCCCGCGCGGTCCCCTCGGCAAACCCCTGCCCGCCCAGTTCGACCCGCCCGCGTGAACGAGAGGACGTACGCCGTGAACAGGCAGCCCGACGGAGTCAAGACCGTCCCCCTCACCCCCGAGGTGTACGCCTACCTGGTCGACCAGGCCGAGCCGCAGAGCGAGGTCCAGCGGCGGCTGGTCGAGCGCACCCGCGCCCTCGGCGGCCGGGCCGTGATGCAGGTCCCGCACGAGCAGGGCGTCCTCCTCACCCTCCTCGCGAAACTCACTGGAGCCCGCCGGATCGTCGAGGTCGGCACCTTCACCGGCTACTCGACCCTCGCGCTGGCCGCCGGACTGGCTCCCGGCGGACGGGTCCTCACCTGCGACGTCTCACCGGAATGGACCGCGATCGCGCAGGAGGCCTGGAAGGAGGCCGGGCTCGCCGACCGCATCGAGCTGAAGCTCGCCCCCGCCCTGGACACCCTCCGCGCCCTGCCGCCCGAACCGGTCGTCGACCTGGTCTTCCTGGACGCCGACAAGGGCGGCTACCGGGCCTACTGGGACGAGCTGGTGCCGCGCGTCCGGCCCGGCGGGCTGCTGCTCGCCGACAACGCCCTCTTCGGCGGTGACGCGGCGGACCCGGCGGCCGAGGGCAACGGCCGGGCCGTGCGCGAGTTCAACGCCCACGTCCGCGCCGACGCCCGGGTGGAATCCGTCCTCCTCCCGGTGGCGGACGGCCTGCTCTTCGCGCGCAAGCTCTGACCCGCCGGGCCGCCTAGGCCGTCTCTTCCGGATCTTGCTCCCCCAGCTACCGCTGGGAGGTGCCCCCAGACCCGCGCCGCCCGGCACCGCACCTCGCTGCGTTGTCGAGGCACCCGAGGACGTCCAGTAATCGGGAGCCTCTCCGCCTTGCGATGCACGGCACCGGACGACGCGGGCTTAACCGGCAAGATCCGGAAGAGACGGCCTAGCGGAACCGCCCCGCAAGCGGGCTACTCGTCGTCCGACACACCGAGGTCGCGCCGCATGGCGGTTCGCATGGTGCGCAGCAGCTCCCAGACCTCGTACTGGGCGCTGGCCGCCGTCTCCATCGTCTCTCCGGTTGCCGGGGCGCCGCGTTCCAGGCGCTTGACCTGGCCGTAGACCTGGTTCAGGGCACGGTTGACGGCACTTGCCGCCACGAGCACCCGGTCGGGCGCGACCATCTGCGCCTGGGAGTAGCGGTCACGATGCGCGTTCTTCGCATCGTCGAGCGCGTCCCGGTCGGCGTCCTCCACGCCGCGTTCCCGCATGACGTGCAGGTGGCGGTTGAGCGCAGTGGTGAACTGCCGTGCGTCGCGGTTGAGGTCCGCGTAGCAGCCGCGTCGGAGCGCACGGCTTTCGCGGATCTCGTCCTGCGCGCGCACGAGCTCTATCTCCCGGCGCTTCGCCCGTTCGGATCCCCGTTGGGTCAGCAGGGCGCCCCCGAGGGTCCCTGCGACGCCCGCCACTGCGATGACCACCGAGTTGAGATCCACCCACGCGCTCCGAGAAGTCCTTCGGTCGCGTGCCCGCTGCACACGACCCAGGTCGCCCAGTGTGCCGCTGCGTGGCGGAGCGGAGCGTGGTGCCCTGACGGATGGCCGGCCGGGGTGGTTGGCCGGCGGGGGGACTGGGCGTTTGGGGGGTGCTCTTCCGGTGGTGGCGCTATCGTGCCGGGCGGGAGAGCGACGAGGGGGCGGTGCGGTCATGCGGTTCGTGTTCGTGCACGGTACGGGGGTACGGCGGGAGCGGCACGACGCGCTGTTCGGGCTGGTCCGGGAGCGGCTCGCGGACCGTTTCCCCGGGGCGGAGGTCGACTCCTGCTTCTGGGGCGAGCGGTTCGGTGCGGAGCCGGGTGCCGGCAGCCGGTCCTTACCGGGGGCGGGCGGCGGTGCCGACGGGGGTGAGGAGGCGGCCGAGTGGGGGCTGCTGCTGGCCGACCCGCTGTGCGAGCTGCGCGTCCTGGCGGAAGCCGGCTGGGGACCGGGGGAGGGGGAGGCCGGCGGGGGCGACCCGTTCGCCATGCCCGGCGTACGCCCCGCCGGTGAGCGGGTGCTGGAGCTGCTGCACCGGCTCGCCGAAGCCCCCGAAGACGGGCAGGGCCCCGACGAACTGGGCGCCCTGCTGCGCGGCACCGGCCTCGCCGCCGGGTACCGCCCCGCGCTGGAGGCCGCCGCCCGTTCCGCCGAG
>NZ_JBEZKZ010000053.1:0-49936 GCF_040651895.1 Streptomyces sp. NPDC048352 | reverse complement strand
GCGGGCCGTGCCGCACGCGCGGCGGTGTCGGCCGGTGGCCGTGGTGCCGGGTCCCGCCGCCGCGCGCGCGGCGGGTCGGCCTCCGGCCCGCGGCCCGGGGTGGGCGGGGCGTCAGAAGGGCACGCGGCCGAAGCGGCGGCGGTACTCGGCCGGGGGCTGGCCCAAGGTCTTGACGAAGGCCCGCCGCAGGGCCTCCGGCGTCCCGTAACCGCACGCCCGCGCGATCTGCGCGACCCCCTCCCCGCTCTCCTCCAGCAGACGCCGCGCGTGTTCCAACCGCACCCGCTCGACGTACCGCCCCGGCGTCACCCCCGTCTCCGCCTGGAAGGCCCGCGCGAAGTGGCGCGGCGACAGCGCGGCCCGCGCCGCCAGGGCCTCCACGCTCAGGTCCGCGTCCGGATGCTCGGTGATCCACTGCTGTACGTCGCGCAGCGGCTCCCGCCTCGCGGTCTGCGCCGCCAGCTGCGCGCTGAACTGCGCCTGGTTCCCGGGCCTGCGCAGGAACACCACCAGGTGCCGGGCGATCAGCAGCGCCGCGTCCCGCCCGAAGTCCTCCTCCACCAGCGCCAGCGCGAGGTCGATCCCGGCGGTGACCCCGGCCGAGGTGGCGACGGGGCCGTCCCGCACGTAGATGGGGTCGGGTTCCACCGACACCCGGGGGTAGCTGCGGGCCATCCGCTCGCACACGGACCAGTGCGAGGTGGCCCGCCGCCCGTCCAGCAGCCCCGCCTCGGCGAGCAGCAGGCCCCCGGTGCACACGGACACCAGCCGGCCCGCGCGACCCCCGTACGCGCGCAGCCAGTCGGTGAGCCGCGGCTCGAAGGTCCCCGTGTAGCGGCCCCCCGGCACGAGCAGGGTGGTCCCCGGGCCGGGGCGGGCCTCCTCCAGCTCCCCGTCGGGCAGCAGGGTCAGCCCGCTGCTGGTCCGTACCGGAGCACCCCCCAGTGAGACGGTCCGGATCGCGTACCCCTCTCCCCCCGGGCGCCGGCCGGCTCCGTCGAAGACCTCGACGGGGCCGGTCACGTCGAGGCTCTGGACCCCGTCGTAGAGGACGACGAGCACGTTCAGCGGTGGCATGCCCCCATCCTGTGATTCCGGCCGGATGGCCGCAATGACGCGCAGCCCACCCATCCGGACACGCCGCCGGCGCGGGATGGGATCCTTGGCCTTCCCCTCCCCGCCGACCGGAGCACCGCCCTGAACACCGTCTTCGCCGAAGTCCTGTCCGTCGTCCTGCTGCTCGCCGTGCTGGCCTTCGCCGTGCTGCGCCCGCGCGGGCTCCCCGAGGCGGCGGCCGCCGTGCCGGCCGCCGGTTTGCTCGTCGCCCTCGGGGTGGTGTCGCCGGCCGACGCCTGGGGGCAGACGCGGGAGCTGCTGCCCGTGGTCGGGTTCCTGGCCGTGGTCCTGGCCCTCGCGCAGCTGTGCGCCGACGAGGGGCTGTTCCGGGCCGCGGGCGCCGCCGTGGCCCGGCGGGCGGCCGGGCACGGGCCGGCCGGGCTGCTGGGCGGGGTGTTCCTCGTGGCCTCGGCGGTCACCGCAGCCCTGAGCCTGGACGCCACGGTGGTGCTGCTGACCCCGGTGGTGCTGGCGACGTCCGCGCGGCTGGGCGCCCGGCCGCGGCCGCACGTGTTCGCGACGGCGCACCTGGCGAACTCGGCCTCGCTGCTGCTGCCCGTCTCCAATCTGACGAACCTGCTGGCGTTCGCCGCGAGCGGGCTGACCTTCACCCGGTTCGCGGCGCTGATGGCCCTGCCCTGGGCGGTCGCGCTCGCGGTGGAGTACGCGGTGTTCCGGCGCTTCTTCCGGGCGGACCTCCAGGCGCCGCCCGAGCACCGCCCCGAGGCGGCGGAGCCCGCGCCGGTGCCGCGGTTCGCCCTGGCCGTGCTGGCCCTGACGCTGGCGGGCTTCGCCCTGGCCTCCGTCGCGGGGGCCTCCCCGGTCTGGGCCGCGCTCGCCGGCGCCGTGGTGCTCGGCGTACGGGCCCTGCGGCGCGGCGAGACCACCCCGCGGCGGCTGGTGGCGTCCACGGCGCCGGCGTTCTGCCTGTTCGTGCTGGCGCTGGGGGTGGTCGTCCGGGCCGTGGTGGGCCACGGGCTCGGCGACGGGTTGCAGTGGCTGCTGCCCGACGGGGACGCGCTGCCCGCGCTGCTGGCCGTCGCCGGGGTGGCCGCCGTACTGGCCAACCTGATCAACAACCTGCCGGCGGTGCTCGCGCTGCTGCCGCTGGCCGCGCCCGGCGGTGCGGGGGTGGTGCTGGCGGTGCTGATCGGCGTGAACATCGGCCCGAACCTCACGTACGTCGGCTCCCTGGCCACCCTGCTGTGGCGGCGGCTGCTGCACGCCCACGGCGAGGACGTCCGGCTCGGCGACTTCACCCGGCTCGGGCTGCTGACCACGCCCCTGTCCCTCGCGGCGGCGGTGACCGCCCTGTGGGCCGGCCTGCGGCTGCTGGGCCCGTAGGCGGCCGGCGGTGCGGTGCGGCGCCGATAGGATCGGAGCATCATGACTGCAACCCTCGTCGCCAGGAACCTCACCGCCGCGCACGGTGAGCGCACGCTCTTCGCCGGTCTCGACCTCGTCGTCGCGCCCGGCGACGTCATCGGACTCGTCGGCGTCAACGGCGCCGGGAAGTCGACCCTGCTGCGGCTGCTCGCCGGGCTCGACACCCCCGAGACCGGTGAGCTGCGGCTGTCCCCGCCCGGCGCGGCCGTCGGCCACCTCCCGCAGGAGCCCGAGCGGCGCGACGGCGAGTCGGTGCGGGAGTTCCTCGCCCGCCGGACCGGCGTGGCGGCCGCGCAGGCGGCGCTGGACGAGGCGACGCAGGGGCTCGTGGACGGCACCCCGGGCGCCGACGACGCGTACGCGGAGACCCTCGACCGCTGGCTGGACCTCGGCGGCGCCGACCTGGACGAACGCGCCCAGGAGGTGGCGGACGAGCTGGGGCTGGCGGTGAACCTGGACCTGCCGATGACCGCCCTGTCCGGCGGCCAGGCCGCCCGGGCCGGACTCGCCTCGCTGCTCCTCTCCCGGTACGACGTGTTCCTCCTCGACGAGCCCACCAACGACCTGGACCTGGCCGGTCTGGAGCGGCTGGAGCGGTTCGTGACGGGGCTGCGCGCCGGCACGGTCGTCATCAGCCACGACCGCGAGTTCCTGGCCCGGACCGTCACCAAGGTCCTCGAACTCGACCTGGCGCAGCAGCAGATCAACCTCTACGGCGGCGGCTACGACGCCTACCTGGAGGAGCGTGCCCGCGCCCGCAGCCACGCCAGGGAGGAGTTCGAGGAGTACGCGGACAAGAGGGCCTCGCTCGAGGGCCGCGCGCAGATGCAGCGCAACTGGATGGACAAGGGCGTGCGCAACGCCCGCCGCAAGGCCACCGACAACGACAAGATCGGCAGGTCCCTGCGCGGCGAGTCGAGCGAGAAGCAGGCGGCCAAGGCCCGGCAGACCCAGCGGGCGATCGAGCGCCTGGAGGTCGTGGAGGAGCCCCGCAAGGAGTGGGAGCTGCGCATGGAGATCGCGGCGGCGCCGCGCTCCGGCTCGGTGGTGGCGACGCTGCGCGAGGCGTGCGTCAAGCGCGGCGACTTCGCCTTCGGCCCGGCGGGTCTGCAGATCGACTGGGCGGACCGGGTGGCGATCACCGGGGCCAACGGCGCCGGCAAGTCCACGCTCCTCGCGCTCCTGCTCGGCCGGCTGGCCCCGGACTCCGGTGCGGCCACCCTGGGCTCGGGCGTCCTGGTGGGCGAGGTCGACCAGGCGCGGGGCCTGTTCCTCGGCGAGGAGTCGCTGCTGGAGGCCTTCTGCGCGGCCGTCCCGGAGACCGAGCCCGCGGAGGTGCGCACGCTGCTGGCCAAGTTCGGCCTGAAGGCGGCGCACGTGATGCGCCCGGCGGCGACCCTCTCGCCCGGTGAGCGCACCCGTGCGGCCCTGGCCCTGCTCCAGGGCCGCGGGGTGAACCTGCTGGTGCTGGACGAGCCGACGAACCACCTCGACCTTCCGGCGATCGAGCAGCTGGAGTCGGCGCTGGAGGCCTACGAGGGCACCCTGCTGCTGGTCACGCACGACCGCCGGATGCTGGACGCGGTCCACGTGACCCGGCGGCTGGAGGTCGCGGACGGCAAGGTGACCGAGCTCTGAGCCGCCGGGCGTTCCGGGCGGTCTAGAACTCCTTGGGGCCCTTGCCGTGGCTGCGGTGCTTGCGCGGCTCGTCCGGGTTGGGGGCGGGGGCCTCGGGGCGGTCGAGGCGGCTCGCCTCGTCCGTGTCCTCGGCCCGTACGGGGCCGGGCTCCGGCCGGGGCCGGGGTTCCGAGGCGGTGTGCCGCCCGGGGTGCGGCTTGCGGTGCTGCTGTCCGTCGTCCTCGTCGTGGAGCGGGACGCCTCCGGCGCCGCCTTGGTCGTCCATGTCACGTCCTCCTCTGCCCCCGCGCGGCTGTGCCCCCTCGCTCGGCGGGTGCCCGGGCAGCCGTCCCGCAAACCGCCCCGGTCAGGCCGGTGCGTCGGCGGGGGGCCGCCGGGTGCGGGCCATCCTGCGGGCCACGAAGGAGCGCGGGAGGTGGCGGGCCGCGAAGGCGTACGCCTGGTAGTGCCGGCCGGTGACGCTGACCGGGCGGCGGCGGGCGAGGTCGCGCAGGGCCTTGGCCACCACCGCCTCGGGTTCGAGCCACACCGCGTCGCGCAGGGCGCTGACGTCCATGCCGGCGCGTTCCTGGAACTCGGTGCGGGTGAAGCCGGGGACCACCGCCAGCACGCGTACCCCGTACGGCTCCATGTCGACCCGCAGGGACTCGCTGAAGGCGGTGATCCAGGCCTTCGCCGCCCCGTACGTCCCGGTCGGCAGCAGTCCCGCGACCGAGGAGACGTTGAGCACCGCGCCCCGGCGGCGCTCCCGCAGGCCCGGCAGCAGGGCGTGGGTGAGCCGGAGCGGGACCTTGACGAGGAGGTCCAGCATCCGCTCCTCGTCCTCGACGGGGTTGTACGGGTAGGGGGCGGGGAGGCCGAACCCGGCGTTGTTGACCAGGACGTCCACGGGCCGCGCGGTGTCGGCGAGCCGGGCGGCGACGGCCGCGCAGGCGGCGGGGTCGAGCAGGTCGGCGGGCAGTACCTCGCAGACGGTGCCGCCGCTGTGGGCGAGTTCGGCGGCGAGGGCCTCCAGGCGGTCCTTGTCCCGGGCGACGAGGACCAGGTCGCAGCCCTTGGCGGCGAAGGCCCGCGCGAAGGCGGCTCCGAGGCCGGCGCTGGCTCCGGTGATCAGTACGGTGGTGGTCACGTGAGGTTCGCTTCCCGGGGGTTCAGGCGGTACGGGGGGCGGGGGTGAAGGTGGCGGCCGCGGGAGAGGCGTAGGCCTGGGCGACGTCCACCAGGAACCTGGCCTCGTCCTCCAGGCCGCCGCCCTCCGCGGAGGTCTGCATCGCGGCCGGCAGTTCGAGCGCCGGGGGCTGGGTCGGCTGCCCGGGCAGTCCGGCCAGCTTCGCCCGCCGCGCCTCCTTCAGTACGCAGGCCAGCGCGGCCGCCGTGCGCCGCTGCTCGGGGACGCCCTCGCCGGCGACGTGGCCGCGGGCGAGCTCCGCCACGCCCGGGGTGACGTACTCCCCCAGGACCAGGATCGCGTCGCGGGTCTCGATGACCTTGCGGTAGACGAGGAGGCCCCGCGGGACCGGCGGCCAGAGCAGCTCCAGCAGCCGCCCGGCCCGGGGCTCGGAGAGGACCACGTGCGGGACCGCCTGGACCAGCTCCCGCCACAGCGGCCACAGCCGCCAGGCGGTGGCGGTGTCGGTGAGGGCGCGGCGCAGCGCGAACACGGTCGGCACGAGGATGGCCGCGGCGCGCAGCAGGCCGTGCAGGTTCATCATCAGCGGCAGGGCGGGCATCGCCCAGGTGCTGCCGAAGAGGGCCTTGAGCAGGTACACGAACCAGAACACCCCGGCCAGCGCGGTGCCCAGGCCGAACAGCCGCAGTCCGGCGGCCAGTGCCCGGCTCTCCGAGCGGCGGCCGTAGCGCCAGCAGACGCCGACGCAGACGGTGTTGGCGATCAGGTGCGCAGAGATCAGGACGAGCCAGTACGCGAGGGAGGGCACCGGGTCGCCGGCGGGCGGGATGGTGTGCGTCCCGTGCTCGGGTGCGGCGGCGTCCAGTGCGACGAGGGTGGTGAGCCAGAGCACCGTGCCCGCCCAGGAGGCGAGCTGGAGCCTGCGTCCGCGGGTGGCGGCGGCGACGAAGTAGAGCACGGCGCCCGCCGACAGGACGCCGATGAGGTTGCGGACGAGGCCGACCGTGTGCGCGTACGAGAGTTCGCGGCTCAGGGCGTACGTGACGACGGCGGGCAGGTTCAGGGTCATCGCGGCGGCCGCGGTGGCGACGGCGAGCCACAGGCCGCGCTGTTCCGGGGAACGCAGGGCGCCGGGGGCCCGCAGCAGGACCGCGATCCACAGGCAGACCACGCTGGGGACGGCGAGCCAGTCGCCGGCGGCGGTGAGTTCAGCTGCCATCGCGGTGGCCCCGTTCGTAGCCCATGGCGGATTCCAGCCGGGCGAGGGCGCCCCGGGGGGCGGTGCCGCGGCGGGGGCGGCCGGTGCCGGAGGTGCGGGTGCGGATCATGCTCGCGAGCATCTCCGCTTCCTGCTCCTGGCGGGTGGTGTAGTTGGTGCGGCCGAGGATCACGGGGGCCCGGCCGTCGGCCTCTTCGCCTTCGAGGGAGTGGTGGCCGAAAAGGATGTGCCCGAGTTCGTGGAGCACGATGTGCTCCCGGTGCAGGGGGGTGGTGTGGGCCTCGTAGAAGACGTAGTCCACGCTGTCGGTGCCGACCCACAGTCCGCAGACGCCTGATTCGGCGGCCTCCCTGGGCAGCGGGTGCAGCCGGATGGGGCGGCCCCGCTGCTCGGCCATGTGCGCGCACAGGCCTTCGAGGGAGAAGGGGTGCGTCAGATCCAAGCGACCGAGAATCGTCTCGCACCGTTTGCGCAGGCTGAGATGCCGGTGGGGCATGTGTTCCCTCTTCGGACCCTTTCTCGGGCAGCGTCGGTAGGCGTGGGGGGTGGGCATCGGCATGACGTCCTGTGCCTCGGGGGCGGCCCCGGGAGTGCGGTCCCGGAGGGAAAAGCGGGAACGCCCGTCCGCGCGGGCGAACGGGCGTTCCACCATCCCTACAGATCTTCCGGGGGAGTTGGCAAGGCGGTCCCCCGTGCGGGGTCCCTATTCGGCCACTCCTGCCGACTGGTCCGGCCCGAGTCCGACGCGACCTAGCGGCGTCCGCCGCGTTCCTCCGGTGCGGTCAGGCCGGCCCGGCGCAGGGCGTCGGCCATGGCGCTGTTGGCGGGGGCCGGGGCGCCGGAACGCTGCCCGCCGCCGCCCTGCCCGCCCCGGCCGGCCTGTCCGCCCCGGCCGGCCTGGGCGCCCTGTCCGGCCTGGCCGCCCTGGCGGCCGTCACCGCCGCGTCGGCCCTGGCCCTGGCCGCCGCGCTGCTGCGGGGGCCGCCCGCCGCCCCGGCGCTCCTCGCGCTGCCCGGGCGCGCCGGCTCCGCGTTCGGCTCCGGCCTCGTCCTCCAGGCGCAGGGTGAGCGAGATCCGCTTGCGCGGGATGTCCACGTCCAGGACCTTCACCCGGACGATGTCGCCCGGCTTGACCACGTCCCGGGGGTCCTTGACGAACGTCTTCGACAGCGCCGACACGTGCGCGAGGCCGTCCTGGTGCACGCCGATGTCGATGAAGGCGCCGAAGGCGGCCACGTTGGTGACGACCCCTTCGAGGATCATGCCGGGGGCCAGGTCTCCGATCTTCTCGACGCCCTCCTTGAAGGTGGCCGTCTTGAAGGCGGGACGGGGGTCGCGGCCCGGCTTCTCCAGCTCGCGCAGGATGTCGGTGACGGTCGGCAGGCCGAAGGCCTCGGTGACGAACTGCTCCGGCCGCAGGGACCGCAGGACCGTGGTGTTGCCGATCAGGGCGGCCACCTCGGCGCCGGCGGTCTTGCCCATGGCCCGCACCACCGGGTAGGCCTCGGGGTGGACGCTGGAGTAGTCCAGCGGGTCGTCGCCGCCGCGGATGCGCAGGAAGCCGGCGCACTGCTCGTACGCCTTCGGGCCCAGCCGCGCCACGTCCTTGAGGCCCTTGCGGCTGCGGAAGGGGCCGTTGGCGTCGCGGTGGGCGACGATGTTCTCGGCGAGGGTGCCGCTGATGCCCGAGACCCGCGAGAGCAGCGGGGCGGAGGCGGTGTTGACGTCCACGCCGACACCGTTCACGCAGTCCTCGACGACCGCGTCGAGGGAGCGGGACAGCTTCACCTCGGACAGGTCGTGCTGGTACTGGCCGACTCCGATCGACTTCGGGTCGATCTTGACCAGTTCGGCGAGGGGGTCCTGGAGGCGGCGGGCGATGGAGACCGCGCCGCGCAGGGACACGTCCATGCCGGGGAGTTCCTGCGAGGCGAAGGCCGAGGCGGAGTACACGGAGGCGCCGGCCTCGGAGACCATCACCTTGGTGAGCCCCAGCTCGGGGTGGCGGGTGATGAGGTCCCCGGCGAGCTTGTCGGTCTCGCGGGAGGCGGTTCCGTTGCCGATGGCGATCAGCTCGACCGCGTGTTCCTCGGCCAGGCGGGCCAGTTTCGCCAGGGCCTCGTCCCACCGGTTGGCGGGAACGTGCGGGTGGATCACGTCCGTGGCGACGACCTTGCCGGTCGCGTCGACGACGGCCACCTTGACGCCGGTACGGAAGCCCGGGTCCAGGCCGAGCGTGGCGCGGGTGCCGGCGGGCGCGGCGAGCAGCAGGTCGCGCAGGTTCGCCGCGAAGACCCGTACGGCCTCGTCCTCGGCGGCGGCGCGCAGCCGGGTCCGCAGGTCGATGCCGAGGTGCACCTGGATCTTGGTGCGCCAGGCCCAGCGGACGGTGTCGGCGAGCCACTTGTCGCCGGGCCGGGCCCGGTCGGCGATGCCGAAGCGGCGGGCGATGAGCCCCTCGTACGTGGACGGGCCGGGGGTGTCGGCCGGCTCCTCGGGCTCCAGGTCGAGGACGAGGACGTCCTCCTTCTCGCCGCGCAGCATGGCGAGGACCCGGTGGGAGGGCAGGGCGGTGAAGGGCTCGGCGAAGTCGAAGTAGTCGGAGAACTTCGCGCCCGCCTCCTCCTTGCCCTCGCGGACCCTGGAAGCGAGCCGGCCGCGGCTCCACATGCGCTCGCGGAGGTCGCCGATCAGGTCGGCGTCCTCCGCGAACTTCTCGGTGAGGATGGCGCGGGCGCCCTCCAGGGCGGCGGCCGGGTCGGCGACGCCCTTGGCGGCGTCCACGAACGCGGCCGCGGCGGCGGCCGGTTCGACGGACGGGTCGGCCAGCAGCCCTTCGGCGAGGGGCTCCAGGCCGGCCTCGCGGGCGATCTGCGCCTTGGTGCGCCGCTTGGGCTTGAAGGGCAGGTAGATGTCCTCCAGCCGGGCCTTGGTGTCGGCCGCGTTGATCCGGGCCGCCAGTTCGGCGTCGAGCTTGCCCTGCTCGCGCACGGACTCGAGGATCGCGCCGCGGCGCTCCTCCAGTTCGCGCAGGTACCGCAGCCGCTCCTCGAGGGTGCGCAGCTGGGCGTCGTCGAGCATCTCGGTCGCTTCCTTGCGGTAGCGCGCGATGAACGGCACGGTGGAGCCGCCGTCGAGCAGCTCGACGGCGGCCTTGACCTGCCGTTCCCGTACGCCGAGCTCCTCGGCGATCCTGCCTTCGATGGACATCGTCACTGTGCGGTCCCGCCTGCCTTCGTGCGTGTGCGTGCGTGGAAGGCTGCCAATTGTGGCAGGTGCCGCTGACGGAGCGGCGGAGCCCCTCAGCCCTTTCCGAAGAGGTCGCCGGGGAAGGCGCCGGCGCCGATGGCCTGCTTGACGAGAGCGCCGCCCAGTTCGCCGAGCCGGGCGAGGCCGGCCGCGCCGAGGTGTTCGTACGGGGCCGCGTCGAGTCGGTCGGTCTCGGTCTCCAGGCGCTCGCGCACCGCGCGGCCCTCCTCGGTGAGCTCGCCGCCGGCGTCGAGGACCCCGCGGGAGCGGAGCCGGTCGGCGGCTGCGTCGAGGTCGTCCTGCTCCCAGCCGCGGATGCCCTTGACCCACTTCGGGGTCATGCCGCGGCCGGTCGCGGTGTGGCTGACCAGGGCCTCCAGCGGGTCGAGGCCGGTCAGCAGCAGGGCGGCCAGGTGGCCGTCGCCGCGGTGTTCGCGCAGCAGGGTGGTGGCGTGCCACAGGCGCAGGTGCGCCTCCTCGGGGACGGGGAGGTCGGCGTGGGCGGCGTACAGGGCGCGGCCGTGGCGGGTGCAGGCCTCGGTGGCGCGCATGGCCAGGTCCGCGGCTTCGGCGAGTTCGGGCGAGGCGATGGTCCCGGGGCCCAGGAGGCGGCGCAGGGTGGTGTCGACGGCGCGCAGCCGGGCGGCCAGGACCTGCTCGGGGGTGGCGGTGTCCCAGACGGCGGGGAGGTGCGCGGCGACCAGGTCGTGGCGGTAGTTGTAGAAGGCGGCGGTGACCACGCCCGGGCCGACGGCGCCCATGGCGGCGGAGCGGGAGGCCAGGTTGACGGCGACCCGGTGGGTGATGCCGAGGGCGCCCAGCTCGGCGGCGAGGTCCGGGGAGAAGTAGCTCGTGGCGTGCAGGGGGTTGATGGCGGCGTGCCAAACGCGGCGGGCGGCGTGCGGGGGAAGCGTCATGGACGGCAGGTTACCGACTGCTCAGTATGTGACGGGAGGCCGCCCCCGGGTGCCGGTTGCCCGGGGAGCGTGCCGTTTCCGGCCACTTCGCGCCCCGCCGTCCCCGCCGCATCGGCGCAGCTCCGACGGCGCTTCCGGGCCGCAAACGGCGTCCTGGGCCGGGTTCGTGACGTCCGAATGGCGATCGTGTGACAGCAGGGGCCATGGACATGACCGGAGTGATCACGGGTGAATACGGTCGGACGACGAACCGATGTGACTCCCCTACCCCTTGGAGCTCTTCGTGCACCGCAAAGTCATCGCCCCGAGCGTCCTGGCCGCCTCCCTCCTGCTGGTGATCCCGGCATCTGCGGCCAGCGCCGGTCCGGGCGCGCCGGGTATCGGCGACACCTATTACCCGGCCAGCGGCAACGGCGGGTACGACGTGTCCCACTACGACCTGCGCCTCCAGTACCAGCCGAAGACGGACCTGCTGGAGGGCACGGCCACCCTCCTCGCCACCGCCCGGCAGGACCTGTCCCGCTTCAACCTCGACTTCGGCCTCAAGGTCAGCGAGATCCGGGTCAACGGGGTCAAGGCATCCTTCGCCTCCTCGGGCGCGCACGAGCTGGAGGTGACCCCGGCCCAGCCGCTCCAGAAGGACCGCCAGGCCAGCGTCGTCGTCAAGTACGCCGGCAAGCCCTCCGAGTTCAAGATCGACGGCTGGTCGGCCTGGCAGCGGACCCCGGACGGCGGTGTGGCGGCGCAGGAGCCGGACTCGGCGGTCTGGTGGTTCCCGAGCAACGACCACCCCCTGGACAAGGCCACCTTCGACGTGTCGGTGAACGTCCCGGACGGAACCCAGGCCATCAGCAACGGCGTGCTCCAGTCGCAGAGTTCGAAGCTCGGCTGGACCCGCTACAACTGGCGCTCGAACAAGCCGCAGGCCACCTACCTGGCCACGCTCGCCATCGGCAAGTTCGACATCACCACGGACAAGACGGCGAACGGCCTGCCGATCCTCAACGCGTACAGCAAGGACCTCGGCGACAACGCCGGCGCGGCGCGCGCGAGCGTGGAGCGGACCGGCGAGGTCGCCGAGTGGCTGGAGGGGGTCTTCGGCCCGTACCCCTTCAACGCGCTGGGCGGCTACGTCCCCAACGTCCCGACCGGCTTCGCCCTGGAGACCCAGACCCGGCCGTTCTACAGCCCGCGCCAGTTCGCGAACGGCGCGAACGTCTCGGTGGTCGTGCACGAGCTGGCCCACCAGTGGTACGGCGACAGCGTGTCCGTGGACAACTGGAAGGACATCTGGGTCAACGAGGGCTTCGCCCGCTACAGCCAGTGGCTCTGGTCGGAGAAGGAGGGCGAGGGCACCGCGCAGGAGCTCGCCGACTGGGCCTACGCCTCCCGCCCGGCCGAGGACCCGTTCTGGCAGGTCAAGCCCGGGGACCCGGGCCCGGACAACCAGTTCCACGGGGCCGTGTACGACCGCGGTGCGATCGCGATCCAGGCGCTGCGCAACGAGGTGGGCGACGAGAAGTTCTTCCGGATCCTCAAGGGCTGGCCGACCGAGCGGGCCTACGGCAACGCCAAGGTCGGGGACTTCGTCCGGTACGCGGAGAAGGTCTCGGGCAAGCCCCTCGCGCAGCTCTTCGAGACCTGGCTGTACACCCCGGGCAAGCCGGCCTTCACCACGCCGGCCGCCAAGCCCGGCGCCCGGACCCTCCAGTCCCCGGCCAAGCCGGCCGCGGAGCCCAGGTCCTGGAAGAAGATCGCGGCGACGAACTCGGTCCACGACCACTGACCGACAGCGGTACGCGGACCCGCGCGCCGGCGCCCTTCAGCGGAAGGTGCCGGCGCGCCACCGCGCCCGCGCGGCCCGGGCCCTCGGCAGGTAGCGCAGCCGCTCGGGGAGCAGCGGTACGAGGAGCCGTACGGCGGTGCTGAACCGCCGGAGCCGGCGCTCCTGGGCCGGCGTCCACTCCAGGCCGATGGCGGCCCGGGCGTCGGGCGGCATGTAGCCGACGGTGACGAAGGCCCGGAAGCGCAGGTAGCCCGCGCGCAGGGCCGGCCAGGTGATCCGCAGCAGCAGCCGGACGGCCCGGGAGGCGGCCTCGGGGCGGGGCAGGTCCACGTCGGTGGAGACCAGCTCGCGGGCGACCTTGGTCGGCTCGATCTCCTCGGCCAGCATC
This sequence comes from Streptomyces sp. NPDC048352, assembly GCF_040651895.1. NCBI lineage: Bacteria > Bacillati > Actinomycetota > Actinomycetes > Kitasatosporales > Streptomycetaceae > Streptomyces > Streptomyces sp. NPDC048352. The sequence goes on along the minus strand of NZ_JBEZKZ010000053.1, from coordinate 37,108 downwards.
CGGCGGTAGTAGGGCCAGAACGCCTCGACGCTCTGCGGCATGTCCCGGTCGCGCAGGCCGAGGATTCTGCCCACCCGGAGCCACTCCGCGTAGAGCTGCCGCTCCTGGGCGGCGGTGATGCGGCGGAACAGGTAGCGCCCCGCGTACACGGCGACGGGGAAGCCGGTGGCGTGCACCCAGGCGTAGCAGGCGGGGTCGAGGGAGTGGTAGCGCCGGCCTCGGGTGTCGGTGCCCTGGATCTCCCTGTGCAGGCGGCGCACCCGGCGGCCCTCCGCGGCCGCCTCGGCCCCGCCGTAGACCCACAGCATCACCGAGCGCAGGGAGCGCTCACCGCGCCCCCACGGGTCGGTGCGGAAGACCGAGTACTGGTCGACCCCGGCGCCGACGGCCGGGTGGGCGACCTGGAGGGTGAAGGCGGCGGGCAGGGTCAGCAGGGAGCGGATGTCCCCCGAGGTGGTCCACAGCACCCCGCCGGGCGGCGGCGGCTCGGGATCGAGGCGCCGGGCGGGCTTTTCGGGGGGTGCGGGAGCCGTGTCGTCCATGAGGCCAAGTATGCGAGCGCGAGAAGTCCTCGGTCCGGACAGAAAGTCTTGTCACGGGTGTTACCCAGAGGTAACCGCGGCTGCTTGGATGACGGCGTCGATCTTCCCCCGCAGGACTTCGCAGGAATGATGGAGGCCTCCGTGCCGCAGACCTCGCACCGCCGCACCCGCTCCGCCGCCACGGCCGTGGCCGCGCTCGCCGCGGGCACCCTCGCCCTCACCTCCGCGCCCGCGGCCACGGCCGCCGAGAGCGCCCCGGCCCCGCGGCTGAGCGTCCTGACGTACAACGTGTTCCTGATGAGCAAGAACCTGTACCCGAACTGGGGCCAGGACCACCGGGCCGCCGAGATCCCGAAGGCCTCCTTCTTCCAGGGCCGGGACGTGGTGGTGCTCCAGGAGGCCTTCGACAACGGCGCCTCGGACGCGCTGAAGGCCAACGCCGCCGCGCAGTACCCGTACCAGACGCCGGTCGTGGGCCGCTCCAAGACCGGCTGGGACGCCACCGGCGGCGCCTACTCCGCCACCACCCCGGAGGACGGCGGCGTCACGATCCTGAGCAAGTGGCCGATCCTGCGCAAGGAGCAGGTCGTCTACAAGGACGCCTGCGGCGCCGACTGGTGGTCCAACAAGGGCTTCGCGTACGCGGTGCTGAACGTGAACGGCGCCAGAGTGCACGTGGTCGGCACGCACGCCCAGTCCACCGACCCGGGCTGCGGGGCGGGCGAGGCGGCGCAGATGCGCAGCCGCCAGTTCAAGACCATGGACGCCTTCCTCGACGCCAAGAACATCCCGGCGGACGAACAGGTCATCGTGGCGGGCGACATGAACGTCGACTCCCGCACCCCCGAGTACGCCTCCATGCTCGCGGACGCGGACCTCGCGGGCGCCGACTCGCGCACGGGGCATCCGTACTCCTTCGACACGGCGCTGAACTCGATCGCCCACTACCGCTACCCCACGGACCCGCGCGAGGACCTGGACTACGTGCTGTACCGCAAGGGCAACGCCCGCCCGGCGGGGTGGGAGAACAACGTGGTCAAGGAGGAGTCGACTCCCTGGACGGTCTCCAGCTGGGGCACCTCCTACACGTACTCCACCCTCTCGGACCACTACCCGGTCCTCGGCCGCTAGCGGCCCGGCCCTCTTCGGCGGGGGCGGGGTTTCACCCGGGCGGGTGGCCGCGCCCCCAGTCCGGGCTCTCGTGTGAGGGCCCGAATGCCCGGCGGGCCGGCGCCCGGGCCCCCACCTCATCGCTGAGGGAGCCGCTCCCCTCTCAAGCCCCCTCGTACAGCCCCTCGATCAGCGGTCCGTACTTCTCCCGGACCACCCTGCGGCGCAGTTTCAGCGAGGGGGTGAGCTCGCCCGTTGCCGGGCCCCACTCCTCCGCCAGCAGCCGGTAGCGCTTGATCTGCTCCGTGCGGTTGAGGCGGGCGTTCGCGGCGGCCACCGCCCGGGCGGTTTCCTCCAGGATGGCCGGGTGCTCGGCCAGCTCGGCGAGGGAGGCGGCCGTGATGCCCCGGGCGGCCGCCCAGGCCGGGGCCAGCTCGGGGTCGAGGACCAGCAGGGCGACCAGGTAGGAGCGGCCGTCGCCGTGCACCAGGGCCTGGCCGATCAGGGGGTGCTCCTTGACGGTGTTCTCCACCAGGGCCGGGGAGACGTTCTTGCCGTTCGAGGTGATGATCAGTTCCTTCTTGCGGTCCGTCAGCCACAGGAAGCCGTCCTCGTCGAGCCGGCCGATGTCCCCGGTGGGGAACCAGCCCTCGGCGTCGGCCGCGCTCTCCACCGACCCGTCGGGGCGCAGGTAGCCGCCGAAGACGGTGGCGCCGCGCGTGAGGATCTCCCCGTCCCCGGCGAGCTTCAGCTCCAGCCCCTCGATCGGCCGGCCCACCGAGCCCAGCCGGAACCCGTCGGGGGTGTTGCTGTTGACGGTGCACACGCCGGAGGTCTCGGTCAGCCCCCAGGCGTCCATGATCGTGATGCCCCAGCCCGCCCAGAAGCGGACCACGTCGATCGGCATCGGCGCGGTGGCACTGGCGGTCCAGACCAGCCGGTCGAGGCCGGCCAGGCGCAGCAGCGGGTCCAGTACGCGCTCCTTCGCCTCCGCGTACGAGGCTTCGAGCGCGGCGGGCACCTCCTGCCCGCGCTCCCGGTGGCCGGCTCGGGCGCGGGCGAGGTCCCCGGCGGCGTCGATGGCGCGCCGCTGCTCCTCCGGCAGGCCCGCCAGGACGGCCCGTACGCCCGCGGCGAGCTTCTCCCAGACCCGGGGCACCCCGAAGAACTGCACGGGACGCAGTTCGCGCACCGCGGCCGCCACGGCGGTGGGGTCGGCGACCAGCCGGACGTGGGCGGCGCGCAGCAGGGGGAGGTAGATGCCGAGGATCCGCTCGGCGATGTGCGCGAAGGGCAGGTAGCAGAGGTGCTCGGCGTGCTCGGGCAGCTGGACGTTGCGGTCGAGGCGGACGGACTGGAGCAGGATGTTGCGGTGGGTCAGACGGACGCCCTTGGGGTCACCGGTGGTGCCGGAGGTGTAGACGACGGTGAGGGGGTCCTCGGGGCGCAGCTCCCGCCAGGCCTTCTCGAAGGCGTCGGCCCGGTGCAGCCGGGCGCCGCTCGCGCAGAGGGAGGCGTAGGCGGTGTGCGGGCCGGCGTCGGCGGCCTCGGCGATGACGAGCCGTTCCAGCGGGATGGCGGGGTCGTCCAGCAGCGGCGCCCACCGGTCGCGTTCGCCGGCGCCTTCGACGACGGCCAGCCGGGCCCGGCTGTGGCGGGCGATGTGGGCTATCTGCTCGGGCGCGGAGGTTCCGTAGACGGTGACGGGGACGGCGCCGAGGTGGACCAGGGCGAGGTCGGTGAGCCAGTGTTCGGGGCGGTTGCCCATCATCAGCAGGACGTGTTCGCCGCGCTCGACGCCGAGGGCGGCGTACCCGGCGGCCAGGACGGCGGTCCTGCGGCGGACCTCGCCCCAGGTGAGGGTCGTCCAGCCGTCCCCCTCGCGCCAGGAGAGGGCGGGCAGGTCGGCGTGGTCCGCCGCGTTGCGGGCCAGCAGGGCGGGGAGGGTGAGGTCCGCGGGGTGTCCGGACAGTCGCAGGTTCGTGGTCATGGGCAGCTCCTGGCCGTTTCACATCGTTGGTGCGACAGCAATACTGTTGAACCCAAACCGTGCAGCAGAGAGCGAGGCGCAGACGATGGCCGACCAGCCGACCGAGCCGATGCTCACCGTGGACGAACTGGCGTCCAGGGCCGGTGTCACCGTCCGCACCGTACGGTTCTACAGCACGCGCGGGCTTTTGCCCCCTCCCGTGATCGGACCGCGTCGGGTGGGGCATTACGGCCCGGAGCACCTGTCGCGGCTCGCGCTGATCGAGGAGCTCCAGCACCAGGGCATGACCCTGTCGGCGATCCAGCGCTATCTGGACGCCCTGCCCGACGACCTGAGCGCACACGACCTGGCGATCCACCGGGCGCTGGTGGCGACCTGGGCGCCGGACGCGGCGCAGGAGGTGTCTCGGGAGGAGCTGGAGAGGCGGGCGGGGCGGGTCCTGTCGGACGGGGACCTGCGCCGGCTGGCCGCGATGAACGTGGTGTCGGCCTGCCGGGAGGGTTTCCGGGTGGACGTGGGCCTGCTGCGGCTGGGGGTCGCGCTGCTCGACGTGCCGATCGCCCACGAGACGCTCCTGGTGGCGCGGGGGATCCTGCTGGAGCACGCGCGGACGGCGGCGCACCAGCTCACGGCGCTGTTCCGGGACGAGGTGTGGGGGCCGTTCACGCGGGGCGAGGACGACCCGGAGCGCGTGGAGTCGATGAAGGCGCTGTCGGCGCACATGCAGCCGATGGTGGTGCAGGCCCTGGTGACGGCCTTCCAGCGATCGCTGAAGGAGGAATTGCGGGCCGCGTTCGTCTCGGAGGGGTAGGTTCGCGTCCATGGCGATCATCCACCACACCACGCTGAGCCCGACCAAGCTCGAACTCCTCACCGGCTGGCTCCCCTTGAGGCCCTGGTACCGGGGCGCGGAGGGGTCCGCGCAGCTCGAGAAGGCGGGCGGCTTCCGGCTTGACGACCCCGAGGGCGAGGTGGGCGTCGAGTTCATGGTGGCCGCCGACACCTCCGGGGAGGAGCCGGTGGCCTACCTGGTGCCGCTCACCTACCGGGGCGCCCCGCTGGAGGGCGCGGAGGCGGGCCTGATCGGCACGCTCGAGCACGGCGTGCTGGGCACGCGCTGGGTCTACGACGGCGCCCACGACCCGGTCATGGTCGAGCAGTTGCTCGCGCTGCTGGCGGGCCGGACGTCCGCCCAGGCGCAGGGCGAGACCGACACCCCCGACCCGACGGTCGAGGTCCGTGCGGAGGGGGCCGGGGTCCGGCCGGGCCTGACCGGCCCCGGGAAGGTCGGCGACACCGGCGCGGGCACCGAGATCCTGGTGGGCCCGCCCGGTCAGGACGGAGCCCTGACCTTGACCCTGACCCGGGTGCTGCGCCCCGGGGCCGCCGCCGGGGAGGGCCTGCTCGGGCAGGTCCTGGCCGGCTGGTCCGCCCCCGGCGGCGCCGAGCAGCGCGGGGTGTTCGCGTCCCTGCGCGGCTGAGGCGCCCGCGCGGCCCTCTCCCCGGGGGTCCGGGCCCCCCCCGCGCGGGCGGGCCCGGGACGGCGGCGCCAGGTCGTGTCGTCGACGTTCCACCTGGCCGGTGGGGCCGGCACGCACCTCGCACGCACCGGGCCCCACCAGCCCCGCCCCTCGGACGGCCGGAGCTGTCTGACGACACTCCCTAGTCGGCGTACGTCTCGCCGCGCTCGGCCTTCTCGACCAGGGAGGCGGGCGGGGTGAAGCGCTCGCCGTACTGCGCCGCCAGCTCGCGGGCTCGGGCGACGAAGCCGGGCAGGCCGCCCTCGTAGCCGTTGACGTACTGGATCACGCCGCCGGTCCAGGCCGGGAAGCCGATGCCCATGATGGACCCGATGTTGGCGTCGGCGATGGAGGTGAGCACGCCCTCGTCGAGGCAGCGGACGGTGTCCAGCGCCTCCGAGAAGAGCATCCGCTCCTTCATGTCCTCGAAGGGGATCTGCGCGTCGGGCTTGGCGAAGTGCTCGCGCAGGCCGGGCCAGATGCGGCCCCGCTTGCCGCTCTCGTCGTACTCGTAGAAGCCGGCGCCGCCGCTGCGCCCGGGGCGGCCGAACTCGTCGACCATCCGGTCGATGACCCGGTCGGCGGGGTGCTCGGTCCACTCCCGGCCCTCCGCCTCGAAGGCCTTGCGGGTCTCGTTGCGGATCTTGCGCGGGAGGGTGAGGGTGAGCTCGTCCATCAGCGAGAGCACCTTCGCCGGGTAGCCGGCCTGGGCGGCGGCCTGCTCGACGGAGGCGGGCTCGACGCCCTCGCCGACCATCGCCACGCCCTCGTTGATGAACTGGCCGATGACGCGGGAGGTGAAGAAGCCGCGCGAGTCGTTGACCACGATCGGGGTCTTGTTGATCTGGCGGACCAGGTCGAAGGCGCGGGCGATGGCCTCGTCGCCCGTGCGCTGCCCCTTGATGATCTCCACCAGCGGCATCTTGTCTACGGGCGAGAAGAAGTGCAGGCCGATGAAGTCCGCGGGACGCGCGACCCCTTCGGCGAGCCCGGTGATGGGGAGGGTGGAGGTGTTGGAGCAGAGCAGTGCGTCGGGCGCGATGACGTCCTGGATCTCCTGGAACACCTTGTGCTTGAGGGCGGTGTCCTCGAAGACCGCCTCGATGACGGCGTCGCAGCCGGCCAGGTCGGCGGCTTCGGCGGTCGGGGTGATGCGCGCGAGCAGCTCGGCGCGCTTGGCCTCGGTCGTGCGGCCCTTGGCGAGCGCCTTGTCCAGCAGCTTCTCGGAGTACGCCTTGCCCTTGGCCGCGGCCTCGGGGGTGACGTCCTTGAGGACGACCTCGATGCCGGCGCGGGCACAGGAGTACGCGATGCCCGCGCCCATCATCCCGGCGCCGAGGACGGCGACCTTGCGGACCCGGCGCGGCTCGACGCCCTGGGGGCGGCTGCGGCCGGCGTTGACGGCCTGGAGGTCGAAGAAGAACGCCTGGATCATGTTCTTGGCGGTCTGGCCGGTGACCAGCTCGGTGAAGTACCGGGCCTCGATGGTCAGCGCGGTCTCGAAGTCCACCTGGGAGCCCTCGACGGCGCAGGCCAGGATGTTGCGCGGCGCCGGGTACGGGGCCCCGTTCAGCTGCTTCTTGAGGTTCGCGGGGAACGCCGGGAGGTTGGCGGCGAACCGGGGGTTGGACGGCGTACCGCCGGGGATCTTGTAGCCGGGGACGTCCCAGGGCTGCTTCGACTCGGGGTTGGCGTCGATGAAGGCGCGGGCCTTGGCCAGCATCTCCTCGGGGGTGGCGGCCAGTTCGTGGACCAGGCCGTTCTCCAGGGCGCGCTGCGGGGTGTACTGGGTGCCCTGGAGGAGGACCTTGAGCAGCGCGTCGGCGATGCCCATGAGGCGCACGGTGCGGGTGACGCCGCCGCCGGCCGGGAGCAGGCCGAGGGTGACCTCGGGCAGACCGATCTTGGAGCCGGGGGCGTCGAGGGCGACGCGGTGGTGGGAGGCGAGGCAGATCTCGTAACCGCCGCCGAGGGCGGCGCCGTTGATGGCGGCGACGACGGGCTTGCCCAGGGTCTCGATGCGGCGCAGCGAGCGCTTGATCTCGGTGCCGGTGTCGAAGGCGAGCTGCGCGTGCTCGGGGCGCAGCCCGATCATGTCCTTGAGGTCGCCGCCGGCGAAGAAGGTCTTCTTGGCGGAGGTGTAGATGATGCCGCGGATGGAGTCCTTCTCGGCCTCGGCGCGGTCGGCGACGGCCGCGATGGAGTCCTTGAAGGCCTGGTTCATCGTGTTGGCGGACTGGTCGGGGTCGTCGAGGACCAGGGTGACGACGCCGGTCTCGTCCTGTTCCCAGCGGATCGTGGTGGACTCGCTCATGTTCGCTACTTCCGTGTCAGAGGTGGGATCAGGGATCAGGACGGATCAGACGCGTTCGACGATGGTGGCGACGCCCATGCCGCCGCCGACGCACAGGGTGACGAGGCCGTAGCGCTTGTCCTGGCGCTCGAGCTCGTCGACGACGGTGCCGAGGAGCATCGCGCCGGTGGCCCCGAGGGGGTGGCCGAGCGCGATGGCGCCGCCGTTGACGTTGACCTTGTCCAGGGAGACGCCCATGTCCTTGACGAAGCGCAGGACGACGCCGGCGAAGGCCTCGTTCATCTCGATCAGGTCGATGTCGTCGATGGTCAGGCCGGCCTTGGCGAGGGCCTTGCGGGTGGCCGGGGCGGGGCCGGTGAGCATGATGGTGGGCTCGGATCCGGAGACGGCGGCCGAGACGATCCGCGCGCGCGGGCGCAGGCCGTTGCGTTCGCCGGCCTCGCGGGTGCCGATGGCGACGAGGGAGGCGCCGTCGACGATGCCGGAGGAGTTGCCGGCGTGGTGGACGTGGTCGATCTTCTCGATCCAGTGGTACTTCTGGAGCGCGACGGCGTCGAAGCCGCCGAGGTCGCCGATGTCAGCGAAGGAGGGCTTGAGCCCGGCGAGGGTGTCGGCGGTGGTGCCCGGGCGGACGAACTCCTCGTGGTCCAGGACGACCAGGCCGTTGCGGTCGGTGACGGGGACCACGGACCGGGCGAAGCGGCCCTCCTTGACGGCGGTGGCGGCCCGCTCCTGGGAGAGGGCGGCGTACTCGTCCACGTCGCGCCGGGAGAATCCCTCGATGGTGGCGATCAGGTCGGCGCCGATGCCCTGCGGGACGAAGCCGGTGTCCCAGTTGGTCATGGGGTCGGCGAACCAGGCGCCGCCGTCGGAGGCCATCGGGACGCGGGACATGGACTCCACGCCGCCCGCGAGGACCAGGTCCTCCCAGCCCGAGCGGACCTTGGCTGCGGCCAGGTTGACGGCTTCCAGGCCGGAGGCGCAGAAGCGGTTCTCCTGCACGCCGGCCACCGTGTCGGGCAGGCCCGCGGCGATGGCCGCGATGCGGGCGATGTCGGAGCCCTGGTCGCCGACCGGGCCGACGACGCCGAGCACGATGTCGTCGATGGTCGCGGGGTCCAGGCCCGGGTTGCGCTCGCGCAGGGCCTTGATGAGGCCGACGACCAGGTCGATCGGCTTGGTGCCGTGCAGGGCGCCGTTGGCCTTGCCGCGGCCGCGCGGGGTGCGGATCGCGTCGTATACGTAAGCTTCGGTGCTCACTGGTCAAGCCTTTCGCAGGTGTCCGGGGGCAGATCGGGAGGGTCGGGGAGGCCGGGGGCCGGGGAGGTCGGGAAGCCCGGGGCCGGGGAGTCGGAACGGGTCAGCCGAGGAGGGAGCGGCCGATGATCTCCTTCATGATCTCGGTCGTGCCGCCGTAGATGGTCTGGATGCGGCCGTCGGTGAAGGCCCGCGCGACCCGGTATTCGGTCATGTACCCGTAGCCGCCGTGCAGCTGGAGGCAGCGGTCGGCGACCCGCTTCTGGAGTTCGGTGGCCCACCACTTCGCCATCGAGGCGTGCACGTGGTCCAGTTCGCCGTTCGCGTGGTCGGTGATGCAGCGGTCGAGGAAGGTCCGGGTGACCGCGCACTCGGTGGCCATCTCGGCGATCTCGAAGCGGATGTGCTGCAGCTTGGCGAGCGGCCGGCCGAAGGCCTCGCGCTCCTTCACGTACCGGGTGGTGATCTCCAGCAGGTGTTCGGCGGCGGCGATGGCGGCCATCGCGATGCCCATCCGCTCCTGGGCGAGGTTGTTCATCAGGTGGACGAAGGCGCCGTTCAGCTCGCCGAGCAGGTTCTCCTTGGGGACGCGCACGTCGTTGAAGAAGAGCTCCGCAGTGTCCTGGGCCTTCTGGCCGATCTTGTCGAGGTTGCGGCCGCGCTCGAAGCCCTCGGCGCCCCGCTCGACCACCAGCAGGGACAGCCCGTGCGCCCCGCCCTCGGGGGTGGTCTTCGCGACGACGACCACCAGGTCGGCGAGGATGCCGTTGGAGATGAAGGTCTTGGAGCCGTTGAGCAGCCAGTGGTCGCCCCGGTCCTCGGCGCTGGTGCGGATGCCCTGGAGGTCGGAGCCGGCGCCCGGCTCGGTCATCGCGATGGCGGTGATCGTCTCGCCCGAGCAGAAGCCGGGCAGCCAGCGGCGCTTCTGCTCCTCGGTGCCCAGCGAGGTCAGGTAGGGCCCGATGATGTCGTTGTGCAGGCCGATCGCCAGCCCCGGGGCTCCGGCCCGGGTGAACTCCTCGGCGAGCACCGCCGCATAGCGGAAGTCGGGGTTGCCCCCGCCTCCGTACTCCTCGGGGACGGCCAGGCCCAGCAGGCCCTGCCGGCCGGCGGCCCGCCAGGCGTCGCGGCTGACGATGCCGTCCTTCTCCCACTGCTCGTAGTGCGGCAGCACCTCCTTGTGCAGGAAGGTGCGTACGGTCTCGCGGAACGCCTCGTGGTCGGCGTCGTAGATGCGGCGTTGCATCGGGGCCCCCTAAAGCCGGCTCTTGACGGTTTCGATCAGCCGGGCCGGCTCCGGGCCGGCCGGCTCCGGCGCGGCCGCCGCGTGGGCGGCCCGGCGCGGGTCGCCCGCGTGGTCGAGCGACACGGACAGGTCCATCAGGCCTCCTTCGGGAGCAGCGCCGGTACGTCCCAGTCGGCGGCCACCGAGGCGGTGTCCGCGCCCGGCCGGGCGGGGCCGGAGGCGACGCCGGTCGGGGTCGCGGAGAAGCGCGGGGCGGGGGCGGGCTGGGTGATCCCGCCGTGCTCGGTGAAGGTGCCCCGGGAGGCGAGGTGGGGGTGGTGCGGGGCCTCGCGCAGCGAGAGGACGGGCGCCACGCAGGCGTCGGTGCCCTCGAAGACGGCCGTCCACTCCTCGCGCGTACGGGACTTGAAGCGGGCGGCGACGGCCTCGCGCAGCTCGCCCCAGCGGGCGAGGTCCTTGCGGGCGGGCGCCCGGTCCTCGATGCCGAGGAGTCCGACGAAGGTGTCGTAGAACTGCTGCTCGAGCGCGCCGACGGCCATGTACCGGCCGTCGGAGGTCTCGTAGGTGCCGTAGAACGGGCAGCCGCCGTCGAGGAGGTTGGCCCCGCGCCGGTCCTGCCAGCCGCCGGCCGCGACCATGCCGTGGATCATGGCGGTGAGGTGGGCGGTGCCGTCGACGATCGCGGCGTCCACGACCTGGCCGGCGCCGTGCGGGGTGCGGGCGTGCTGGAGGGCGGCGAGGATGCCGATGACGAGGTAGAGGGAGCCGCCCGCGTAGTCACCGACGAGGTTGGCGGGGACGGCCGGCGGCTCGCCGGGGTTGCCGATCATGCCGAGCGCGCCGGTGACGGCGATGTAGGCGATGTCGTGCCCGGCGGTGTGGGCGAGCGGGCCCTCCTGGCCCCAGCCGGTCATCCGGCCGTAGACCAGCTCGGGATTGCGGGCGAGGCAGTGCTCGGGGCCGACGCCGAGCCGCTCGGCGACCCCCGGGCGGAAGCCCTCGATCAGTACGTCGGCCCGCTCGGCCAGGTCCAGCACCCGGGCGGGGCCCTCGGCGGACTTCAGGTCGAGCAGCACGGAGCGCTTGTTGCGGTTGGTGACGTCGTAGGCCGGGTCGATCGCCAGCCCGCCGCCGCCGGGCCGGTCCACGCGGACGACGTCGGCGCCGAGGTCGGCGAGGAGCATGGCGGCGAACGGGCCGGGGCCGATGCCCGCCAGTTCGACGACGCGTACTCCCGCGAGCGGCCCTGCTGTCACTGCCATCGAGCCCCCAGCGTCCTGGTGTACGGGTGTACAGGTGTGTGACACAACCGATGTAACACCAGTGATGCTAGGAAGGCGCTCCACGGAGCACAAGAGCAAGCGCTTAGCCGGTTTCCCCGGTGGCCCGTTCCCGTCAGGCCCCCTCCGCGGTCCGGGCGTCGAGGAGCGCGACGTGCCGCTTGAGCGCGACGGTCCGGTAGCTCTCCTCCACCCACTCGCACAGCACCTCCACCGGCGGCGCGCCCTTCTCCCCCAGCGGCACGGACACCCAGCCCGCCTTGCCGAGGCCGTACCCCGTGGGCTCCGCGCCGGGGGCGGTCATCGCGTGGCCGTGCAGGTCCTCGTCCTTGAGCTTGACGGAGAGGCCCGGCGGCTGGGGGCCGTCGGCGCTGCCCAGGAAGAGGAAGATCTTCTTGTTGACCTTCACCACGCCGTCCTCCGGCCCCCACGGGTGCTCCTCCACGGCCTCCGGCAGCCCCAGCGCGAACTCCCGCACCGCCTCCCACTTGCGCACCGCAGCCTTCATCGACGCCTCCCACTTACCGCAGGTCACACCTGCTCGCACGGACAGCCGGTTCCAACGCTAACCTCAGCCACCGACACCAGCTGGGAGGAGCGGTTCATGACCGAGCACGTCCGCAGGGAACCCGTCCACGGCGAGGCCCCGCCCGGCAGGTCCGCCGACAGCGAGTCCGTCCCCGCCGAGTCCGGCCGCGGCGACTCCGCCGACGACCGCCGTCCGCGGCGGGACCTCGACGTCGTGCTCTTCGGCGCCACCGGCTTCGTCGGGGCGCTGACCGCCGCGTACCTCGCCGAGCACGCGCCCGCCGGCTGCCGCTGGGCGCTGGCCGGACGCGACCGCGCCAAGCTGGAGCGGCTGCGCGAGCGCCTGGCCGAGCTGAATCCGGCCTGCGCGGACCTGCCGCTGCTGCGCGCCGACGCGGGCGACGCGCGGGCGCTGCGCGAACTGGCCGCCCGTACGCGGGTGCTGGCCACCACCGTGGGGCCCTACGTCCTGTACGGGGCGGAGCTGGTCGCCGCCTGCGCTGAGGCGGGCACCGACTACGTGGACCTCACCGGCGAGCCGGAGTTCGTCGACCGGATGTACGTCGAGCACGACGCGCGGGCCCGGGAGACCGGGGCCCGGCTGGTGCACGCCTGCGGCTTCGACACGATCCCGGCCGACCTCGGGGCGTACTTCACGGTCGGGCTGCTGCCCGCCGGCGTGCCGCTGCGGGTGGACGGCTTCGTGCGCTCCAGCGCGCTCGCCTCCGGCGGCACCCTGGCCTCCGCCCTGACCGCCCTGGGCCGCGGGCCGCAAACCCTGGCCGCCGCGCACGCCCGCCGGCTGCACGAGCCCCGCAGGCCCGGGCGCCGGGTACGCGGGCCGGTGGGCGCCCCGCGCTTCAGCCGGGAGACCGGCACCTGGGCGCTGCCGCTGCCGGTGCTGGACCCCCGGGTCGTGACCCGGTCGGCAGCGGCGCTGGAGCGGTACGGGCCGGACTTCCGCTACCGGCACTACGCCTCGGTGCGGCACCTGCCGGTGGCCGTGGGTCTGACGGCGGCGGTGGGCGCGACGGCGGCGCTGGCGCAGGTCCCGGTGGCCCGGCGGTGGCTGATGAGCCGCTGGGAGCCGGGCAGCGGCCCGGACGCGGAGCGGCGCGCCCGCAGCTGGTTCACGGTCCGCTTCGTCGGCGAGGGCGGCGGCCGCCGCGTGTTCACCGAGGTGTCGGGCGGCGACCCGGGGTACGGGGAGACCGCGAAGATGCTGGCGGAGTCCGCGCTGTGCCTGGCCCACGACGCCCTGCCGGACCGCGCCGGCCAGCTGACCACGGCGGTGGCGATGGGCGACGCCCTGCTGACCCGCCTCCAGAAGGCGGGCATCCGCTTCCGCGTGGCGGCACAGGACTAGGCCTCCCGGGGGACCGTCGCGTCCACGCTTTCCTTCCTGCGGCGGCGAGCGCGCCGCGGCCCCCCGCGCGCCCGCTCGCTACTCACCCCTCTGGTGCTCCGGACGACCCCCGGTCGGAGGCTCACCGTACGTGATCACGACCGGCGCGTCGGCTTCCGCCCGTGCGCGGTCCGACGCCGTCGCGATCTCCTCGTAGGTCCATTCGCGGTACAGGCGCTCCCCGTGGGCATCGGTGATGTCGATGACCACACCGGTCCACTCCTCGGCGGGCTGTTCGGGGACGAGTCCCAGCTCGTACGCAGCGTCCTGGAGGAGGGATTCGGTCACAGGCACGCCGGTGAGTCTCTCGGCCAGGGCGAGGACCGCCGCCTTCCCGTCGACGTCCGGGGCGCTCTCGTCGTGCTCGCCCTCAGGGGTCAGAGGGAAGCCGACCTCCCGCAGCAGGGGGACCAGTTCGTCGGGGGTGTTGCCGTCGCGCGACGAGGGGCCCTCGAACGTCGTGCGGAGTTGGCCGTCCTCGAACCAGTGGAAGAGGTGGATGGGCTTGCCGCCGTTGGTCGAGTGCGCCACGACCCGGCCGCCCTGCGACAGCAGTTCCGTGCACGCGCCCGCGATCCCCAGGCCGCCGTCGAAGCCCAGGACGAGGGTCCAGTCGCCGTTCTCGCCCGGGACGCTGAAGGCGCCCGCGACGTAGGACTCGTCCCAGTAGTCGTAGCCCCCTTCGGCGCGGTGGGCGTCGTCCGCCGCCATCAGCCCGGCCGTTCCCTGCCCGGTACCCCGCGGCTGCGCCCCCATCGCGCGCAGCACCTCGCGCGGGGCACGCCCCCGTATCAGTGTCAGGGTGTATCCGTTTTCCAGCATGTGGCGGAAGAGCCGAGACGTGCGGATCCAGGCGTAGTCGTGTGCGGTCACCAAGGTCATACGGCGCAGTGTCCCTGATGCCTCTGACAACGCCCCGGCCCATGCCGGCCGTTGCATCGGAAGCCAACCCTCACGTCGCGTCGCCGTAGCCACCCCCGTCGCTGGTTCAGCCCGGCAGTTCCTCCCCGAGCTGCGTCAGCTCTTCCCGGCTCAGTGTCAGTTCCGCGGCCCGGGCGGAGTCGGTGATGGAGGCCGGGCGGCTGGCTCCCGGCACCGGGATCACCGAGGGGGAGCGGCTGAGCAGCCAGGCCAGGGCGACCTGTTGCGGGCTGACGCCGTGCTCGGCCGCCACGCGATGGAAGGCGGTGCCGGTGGACGTCGGGCCGGAGGGGCCGTCGAGGGAACTGCGGGAGATGCCACCGAGAGGGCTCCAGGGCAGGAACGCCAGGCCCAGCCGTGCGCTCAGCCGCAGCTCGGGCTCGCTGTCCCGGACGGCGGGCGAGTACTGGTTCTGTACCGAGACGAGTCCGTCGCCGAGGATCTGGTGTGCCTGAAGGATCTGGGCGGTGGTCACGTTCGAGATTCCGGCGGCACGGATCGTGCCGGCGTCGAGCAGATCGCGCAGGGCACCGACGGACTCCGCCCAGGGCGCGGCCGGGTCCGGCTTGTGCAGTTGGTAGAGGCCGATGGCCTCGCCCCCGAGTCGCCTGGCGGAAGCTTCCGCGGCGCGCTTGAGGTGTTCCGGGGTGGCGATGACGGTCCAGCTGCCGTCTCCGCCCCGCCCGCGACCGCCCTTGGTCGCGACCAGGACGTCGGAGGTGTCGCCGCCGTAGCGGGCCAGTGCGCGGGCGATCAGCAGCTCGTTGTGGCCCGCCTCGCCAGCGTGCCAGTGGTAGCTGTCGGCCGTGTCGATGAGCGTGACGCCGGCGTCGAGGGCGGCGTGGACGGTGGCGACGGCCCGCCTCTCGTCGGGGCGGTCCTCGATGGACAGCGGCATGGCGCCCAGGCCGATGGCGCTGACGGTGGTGCCGGCGATGGTGCGGTACTGCATGGCGGTTCGCGCTCCTCAGGAGGCGGGGGCGGCGGACGTGGTGAGGGTTTCGGCGATGGCTCCGGGGAGCCAGTCGGCCGTACGGGAGAAGGAGAAGCCCAGCTGCTTCGCTCGGGCGTTGCTCATGGCGTAGTGGCGGTCGAAGGAGAACGGGGAAGCGGTCCCGCCCGTGGCGACGGTGCGGTGGACGGGCTCACGGCCGGTCTGCGCGGCGACGGCCGCGGCCAGGTCGCGCACGTCGAGCAGGCCGTCGGAGCAGGCGTTGACCGGACCGGTGAAGTCGGTGGCGGTGGCTGCCCACAGCAGCAGGTCCGCCAGCTCCGCGTGGTGGACGAACACCGTCGGCAGCGGTGCGGCGTGCACGGCGATCTCGTCGCCCCGGGCGATGCGCTCGGTGTAGTGCGCGAGCCGGCCGGTGAACTCCCGCGCGCCGCCGCCCAGCACGTGCGCACTGCGCACGGAGGCGAACGCGAAGCCGCCGTCCCGGGTGAGGACGGCCTCCGCCTGGCGCTTGCCCTCGGCGTAGTGCGCCTCCAGGTACGCCTCGTCGTGCCAGGGCAGGTGCGGGGCCACCGGCCAGGCACGCGGGTCCACGTTCTCCTCCGTCACCGGGACGCCCTCCGGCACGGCCGGGAGCGCGGCGGTCGCCGGGTCGTAGACCTCGATCGTGGAGGTCATGACGTAGCGCCGGGTACGACCTGTGAAGGCGCGGGCGGCGATCGCGGCCTGCACGGGGGTGTAGCAGACCTGGTCGACGACCGTGTCGAAGGCGCGCGAGCCGAGCGCGGCGACGAGAGCGGCCTCGTCGTCGCGGTCGACCACGAGGTGCTCGGCACCGGCGGGCGGGCGGGTGGAGCCACGATTGAGCACAGTGACCCGATGGCCGGCCGCCAGCAGGCGCTCGACCAGGAGCTTTCCGAAGTAGCGGCTTCCGCCGATGACGCAGATCCTTTGCATGCCCCCACCCTGGACTCATACGATCAACAGCAGAAGTAGCGGCTTGCTGGAATGGTGTTAAGGAATACTGTTGATCGATGTGCAGCGGCTCCGCGTCCTGCGGGCGGTGGCGGACCACGGCAGCTTCAGCAGGGCGGCCGCGGCCCTCCGCCTCACCCCTTCCGCGGTCTCCCAGCACGTAGCGGTGCTCGAACGCAGCCTCGGTGCCCAGGTCGTGACACGCAGCACGCGCGGGGTCTCCCTCACCCCGGCCGGCCGGATCATGGTCGGGGCCGCCGAGTCCGTCGCGGCCGAGCTCGAACAGGCCAGGCAGCAGGTGGAGCGGCTGCATACGGGCCGTGTACAACTCACCGTCGCCACCTTCACCAGCGGCGGCAGACACCTGCTGCCCGGCGCCCTCCCCCGGTTCATGGCCGCCCATCCCCACACCCTGCTCCACGTGAGGGAGGGCGAGCCCGAGGACACCCTGCCCCTCCTCCGCCAAGGCGCCGTCGACCTCGCCCTCGCCTACCACTTCGACGGCCCGCTGCCCGTCGGGCCGGGCCCGGGCTCCAGCCTGCGGTGGACCGCTCTCCTGGAAGATCCCCTGTACGCCGTCCTGCCCGAGGAGCATCGCCTCGCCGGCCGCGAGTCACTCGACCTCGCCGAGCTGGCAGCCGAGCCCTGGGTACTCGGCTGCCTCAAGACCGAGGCGTACCTGCGCCGCTACGCCGCGCGCGCGGGCTTCGCGCCGGATGTGCGCGCCACCACCACCGACTACTTCTTCGCCCGCTCGCTCGTCGCCGCGGGAATGGGCGTCTCCCTGATCCCGTCCCTCGCGCTCGCGCCGGCAGTGCCGGGGCTGCGCGCCGTCCCGGTCGGTCCGCCGGCTCCGTCCCGGCACATCGGCGTCGCCACGATCGACCGCCGCCGCGACCGCCCGCACGTCACGTCGTTCATCGAGGCCCTCCTCGAACAGGCGGCCCCGACAGCGTGAGCCACCCGCCGAGCCCCGCCAGGAGGCCCGTAACGGACTGCTACGGCGCCGTCTCGGTGGCCTCGTGCAGGGCGCGGCGGCAGAGGGAGTCGGCGTGGCGGGTGGTTTCGGGGATGCGGAAGCGGGGGCTCAGGGCGAGGGCGTGGGCGCAGGCGTTGTCCAGGGAGACGCGGTGGCCGACGGAGACGTACACCGGCTTGATCCCGTCCTGGGTGCGCAACGCCCGTCCGACGACGGCGCCGTCGGGCGCGAGCAGCGGGGAGGCGTCGCCGCGCCGGGCGCCGGGCTCCTCGTAGGAGAAGGTGAAGGGGTTCTTCGCGACTCCCATGCTGGGAAGCCCCGTCACCACCCCCAGGTGGCAGGCCAGGCCGAAGCCGCGCGGGTGGGCGAGGCCGTAGCCGTCGCAGACGACGAGGCCGGGGGTGACGGGGAGCGCCTCCAGGGCGGCGAGTACGGCGGGCAGCTCGCGGAAGGCGAGCAGGCCGGGGACGTACGGGAAGCTGACCGGCCCGGCGGCCGTGGCCTCGGCCACGACCTCGAGGGTGGCGGCGTCCAGGACGACGGCGGCGGCCGCGACCAGGTCGCGTTCGTCGTCGTAGGCGACGTCCACCCCGGCGACCAGCCCCTGGCCGGGCTGCGGGCCGGCCTCACCGAGCACGACACGGTTGCGCAGTTCGTCCTGTATCGCCCGGGCCTCGGCCTCGTTGGCGGGGGTCTTCACAGTCGTCATGATGGTGCGAGAGTAGCCTGGCGATCATGTTCGTCATGGAGCTCACCTACACCGCGCCCATCGAAGCCGTCGAAGCGCAGATGGACGCGCACATCGCCTGGCTGGACGGTCACTACGCGTCCGGCGTCTTCCTCGCCTCGGGCCGCAAGGTCCCGCGCGACGGCGGGGTCATCCTGGCCCGCGGGGTTTCGCGCGCCGAGATCGAGAAGATAGCGGAGGGGGACCCCTTCCAGGTGGCGGGCGTCTGCGCCTACCGCATAACGGAGTTCGTCGCCACGAAGACCTCGGCCGGCCTGGCTCCGCTCCGCGAGACCCTCCCGTCCTGACCCCTCGGCCCCGCCCCGCGTCCGCTTCCGTGTCCCGGGCCCGGTACGGCCCGGGGTCCGGGGCGGCGTCCCCTGGAGGAACCGTGCAGCCCCGCCCCGCCGTACCCGCCGACGTCCCCGAGCTGATACGGCTGCGCGCCGTCGCCCTCGCCTCCCTCGGGATGGACCCCGGGAGCTCCGACCACCCCTGGCGGGCCACCGCCGACGGCTGGTTCCGCGAGCGCCTCACCGGACGGTCCGACGTGCACTGCCTGGTCGTCGGCGGCGCCCCCGGCGAACCCCTGGTGGCCACCGGCATGGCCTGGGTGACGTACCACCTGCCCAGCCCCCGCTGGACGGACGGCCGCCGCGGGTACCTCGACGGCATCGTCACCGACGAGGCCGCCCGCGGCCGGGGCCACGGCCGCCGGATCGTCGACGGGCTGGTCGCCTGGCTGAACGGGATCGGCATCCACTACGTCCAGCTGCACGCCAGCGCCGACGGCGAAGGCGTCTACCGGGCCGCCGGGTTCACCGCGGGCGCCTATCCGGGCATGGACCTGTTCACCCGGCCGGCCCCGGGCACTGCGCCCACCGCCTGATCAGCGCCGCTCCAGCCGCGCCACCCGCCCCTTCTCCCCCGCCGCCCAGCAGCCGCCGTCGGCCGCGCAGTCGACGGTGTCGAAGGATCCCGCGTCCAGCGGCCGCCAGGTGCGCCCCGCGTCCGTGGTGACGTCCGTGCCCGTCGGGCCCACCGCCAGGGCGGTGCCCCGCCCGTACGGGTACCAGGCCGCGCCCGAGCGGTAGGCGGGCGGCGGGGTCACCGCCTGGCTCCAGGTCCCGCCCGCGTCGGCGGAGCGGGCGGCGGCCCTCGGCGAGGCCTGGCCCGTACGGTAGTCACCGCCGGCCGCGAGGCCCGTCGTACGGTCGCGGAAGGCCAGGGCGAACACCCCGCGCGCCGGGTCGCCGGCGGGGACGGTGGAGTCGGCGGCCCGCCAGGTCAGGCCCCGGTCGGCGGAGTGCAGGACCCGCGCGACGGGACCGCCGCCCGTGGCCAGCCACACGTCCCGGGGCCCGGAGGCCGTCAGGCACTGGCCGCTGGCAGCGAAGCCGGCTTCGCCGGGCAGGGCCTGCGGCATCCCGGAGTCCGGCAGCACCCGCCAGCTGCGCCCGCCGTCGTCGGTGGCCAGGAGGCGGAACCTGCCGTCCACCGGGTCGCTCACGGCCAGCCCGTGGCGGGGGTCGAAGAAGGTCAGGCAGTCGTAGAAGGCCCGCGGGTCGGGGTTGCGGAAGGCCTCGGTCCAGGTCGCGCCGCCGTCCTCGGTGCGCAGGATCCGGGAGGCCTCGCCCTCCCCGATGGACAGGGCCACCGCCCGACGGGCGTCGAAGGCCTCGATGTCGCGCAGTTCCAGCCCTTCGGCCACCGCCCCCGGCGGGGACACGTCCCGCCAGCTGCGGCCGCCGTCGCCGGTGCGCAGGACCCTGCCCTTGGAGCCCGCCAGCCAGGCCGTACTGCGGCTGACCGCCGCGAGGCCGCGGAAGCGGACCTCCGCGGCGCCTTCCCGACCGGTCTCCTTGACAGCCCAGCCGGCGCCGCGTAAGCCCGGAGCGAGGGCCTCCGCGGCCGGGTCGGCGCCGACGGCGTCCGCCTGCGCGGGGGCCACGGCAACCGCGACCAGCAGGGCTGCCGCGCACATGCCAACTCCCAGAATTCTCATGGCGCCGGAAGCTAACGCACCCCCCATGTCCCGTCCAGGGCGCCTCCCCCGCGACCACCTCACCCGTTCGGCCCCATCCGGCACCGGCTTACGCCTGTGGAGCGAGCGAATACCGGACGTCTTGAGTTCGCCGCCGGCCGCACCGTGCGCCTCGGGCCCCTTGGCCCGCACCCGCCGACCGCTCACTCTGTGCGATCCCACGGGTGAGATCGCGCCAATCGGTGACACAGCTCACGTCATCCGCCATGCACGGATTTGCCGATTCCGGCGTCTATCCGGTTGCCGGGCTCCACCCCAAGCCCGACAGCAGATCCGCCGCAAGGGAGCGAGCCTTGATCACTGTCATCGAGCAGGCCGTGCAGGCCCGACTGATCGCCACCGCACCGAAGGTCGAGACCGTCCCCGTCACCCTCTGCTACGACCGCTCGGATCCCTTCGCCGTCCGCATGGCCTTCCCCGCGCTGGCCACGCTGGAGGGCGTCGAGGTCTCGTGGACCTTCGCCCGCGAGCTGCTGATGTCCGGGATCCGCCACCCGGCCGGCTGCGGCGACGTGCGGGTGCGGCCGTACGACGGGGACCGCACCACGGTCGAGTTCCACGCACCGGAAGGGGTGGCGATCGTACTGATGACCACGGCCGAGCTCCAGCGGTTCCTCGAACGCACCTCCGCGCTCGTACCGCCCGGGCTGGAACACCGCTACCTCGACATGGACCACAGCCTCGACGAATTGATGCGCGGCTCCTGCTGATTAATTCGTTTGCGGGCGGCTCCGGGCCGCCCGTAGCTTCGTAGACGCCCCACTGCCGTCGAAACGGAGCAGGACGTTGCTCTTCTGAGGTCCGAGACACCGACCACCACCGCATCCACGCGATCCTCGTGACAGTCGGCTGTCTCCCCGCGTTGCACGCACCATTCACGCAACCTGGAGGCCTCCATGAGTCATGGCCCTGCTTTCGTCACCTGCTCCGACCTCTCCTTCGACTGGCCCGACGGCACCCCCGTCTTCGACGGGTTCCAGCTGGCCGTCGGGCCCGGCAGGACGGGCCTGATCGGACTCAACGGCTGTGGGAAATCCACCCTGTTGAAGCTCCTCGCGGGCGACCTGTCCCCCTCCTCGGGACAGGTCTCCGTCGCCGGAACCATCGGCTACCTCCCGCAGAACGCCACCCTCGACACCGCCCTGCGGGTGGACGAGGCACTCGGCATCCGCACCGCCCGCGCGGCCCTGCACGCCATCGAGGCGGGCGAGGCCACCGAGGCCAACTTCGCGGCCGTCGGCGACGACTGGGACGTGGAGGAGCGGGCCCTGGCCATGCTCGACCAGCTCGGCCTCGCCGGCATCGGCCTGGACCGCACCGTCGGTGAGCTGTCCGGCGGCGAGTGCGTCCTGCTGCGGCTGGCGGCCCTGCTGCTCGCCCGGCCGGACGTCCTGCTCCTCGACGAGCCCACCAACAACCTGGACCTGCGCGCCCGACGCCGCCTGTACGCGGCCGTCGAGGCCTGGTCCGGGGTGATGGTCCTGGTCAGCCACGACCGGGAGCTCCTCGAGCGGGTCGACCAGATCGCCGACCTGCGCGAAGGCGAAGTCCGCTGGTACGGCGGCAACTTCTCGGACTACGAGCGGCTGCTCGCGGCCGAGCAGGAGTCGGCCGAGCGGATGGTCCGGGTCGCCGAGGCCGACGTACAGCGCCAGAAGCGCGAACTGGCCGACGCGCAGGTCAAACTGGCCCGGCGCAAGCGGTACGGCCAGAAGATGAACGACAACAAGCGCGAGCCGAAGATCGTCATGGGTGCCCGCAAACGCGCCGCCCAGGAATCGGCGGGCAAGCACCGCATCATGCACGCCGAGAAACTGGCGGACGCGCGGGAGCGGCTGGACCAGGCCGTCGAGGCGGTCCGCGACGACGCCGAGATCCGGATCGAGCTGCCCGCCACCCAGGTCCCGCCGGGCCGGCGGGTGCTCACCCTGAGCGATCTGCACCTGGCCCACGGGGCGCGGGCGGCGGGCGAATGGGAGGTGCGCGGTCCGGAGCGGATCGCCCTGGTCGGTGCGAACGGCTCGGGCAAGACGACCCTGCTGCGGACCATCGCCGGGCTCCTGCCGCCCGTGTCCGGAGAGGCGGTCACCCACGTCCCGGCCCGGTTCCTGCCGCAGCGGCTCGACGTGCTGGACGACGAGCGCTCGGTGGTGGAGAACGTGGCGCGCTTCGCCCCGCAGGCCTCGAACAACGTGGTCCGGGCGCGGCTCGCGCACTTCCTGTTCCGGGGCGCCCGGGCGGACCGGGCGGCCGGCACCCTTTCGGGTGGCGAACGGTTCCGGGCGACGCTCGCGGCGCTGCTGCTGGCCGAGCCGGCCCCGCAGCTGCTGATGCTGGACGAGCCGACGAACAACCTGGACCTGGCGAGCGTACGGCAGCTCGGCGAGGCCCTGGAGTCCTACCGGGGTGCGCTGCTGGTGGCCAGCCACGACGTGCCGTTCCTGGAGTCGGTCGGCATCACGCGGTGGCTGGTGCTCGACGGCGGACTGCGGCCGACCACGGCCGAGGAGGTCCGGGGCTCCATGGAGTGGGGGCGGTAGCGTCCCGGCCCGGCCCCCGCCCGCTGGGCGGGGCCGGGGCGGGGTGAGCCTCCGGTCCGCCGTTCCCGGACGTCAAGACGGGAGCGGCGGACCACCTTCTGGCGTGATTCTCACCCCTCCGGGGGCGTCCGGCACGCCCTCAAACTGCGTAGATAACCGGACGTAGCCGGACAAGACGATGGCTGGGGCTTGGCGCTCCTTGATGTCGCGCTTAACCTACGACTCCGTAGGCTACGGAACCGTAGGTAATTCGCTTTGTCCCCAGGAGTACCCGTGACGATCACCTCTCCCCACCTCGGCAGCTCGGAGGCGTGGACCGACGCCAAGCTGCTGTACGCGCTGGAAGAGGTGGTGGAGAAGGAACTCAACCGCCATCTGCAGGTCACCAAGGACTGGATGCCCCACGAGTACGTGCCGTGGAGTGACGGCCGGAACTTCCCCGCCTTCTTCGAGGACGGCGAGGCCTGGGACCCCCAGCAGTCCAAGGTCACCGACATCGGCAAGATCGCCCTGGTCGTGAACCTGCTGACCGAGGACAACCTGCCCAGCTACCACCACGAGATCGCGACCCTTTTCGGCCGCAACGGCGCCTGGGGCACCTGGGTGCACCGCTGGACCGCCGAGGAGGGCCGCCACGGCATCGTGATGCGCGACTACCTGCTGGCCTCGCGCGCCGTGGACCCGGACAAGCTGGAAGCGTTCCGGATGCAGCACATGTCGGAGGGCTTCGAGTCCGACAACAGCCACTCGATGCTGCACTCGGTGGCGTACGTCGCCTTCCAGGAGCTCGCGACCCGCATCTCGCACCGCAACACCGGCCACCAGTCCGGTGACCCGGTCTGCGACCGGATGCTGGCCCGCATCGCGCAGGACGAGAACCTGCACATGATCTTCTACCGCAACCTGCTGGGCGCGGCCTTCGAGATCGCCCCGGACCTGACGATGCAGGCGGTGCGGGACGTCGTCGTCAACTTCCGGATGCCCGGCCACGGCATGCCCGGCTTCGAGCGGATGGCCGCCCAGATGGCGATCGGCGGGGTCTACAACCTGCGGATCCACCACGACGACGTACTGAGCCCGGTGATCCGCTTCCTCAAGATCATGGACATCGATGGTCTGGGTCCGGAGGGGCAGAAGGCCCAGGAGGAGCTCGGGCTCTTCATGAACGGCCTGGACGCCGAGGCCCGCAAGTTCGACGAGCGCCTGGCCGCGCGTGCCGCGCGGCTTGCCGCCCGCAAGGGCTGACCGCAAGGGCTGACCGCCACACCGCAACGGCCCCCGGCCCCGCCGGGGGCCGTACGCGGCTGCGGGTGCTCAGCCGCGCCGGCGCAGGGCGAGCCGCTCCGACTCCGAGAGCCCGCCCCAGACGCCGAACCGCTCGTCGTTCGCCAGGGCGTACTGCAGGCACGCCGCCCTGCCCTCGCACGCCCCGCAGAGCCGCTTCGCGTCCGCGAGCGAGGAGCCGGGCTCCGGGAAGAAGAAGCTCGGCCCGGTCTGGGCGCACAGGGCCTGGTCGTACCAGGCGGGGGTGACGGTGGAGTTCATCGACATGCGCCGATCGTGAACCGGCCTGATGGACGTCCGATCAACACCTGATCAACACCAGGCCACAGCCGTTGCCGTCTACGCACCCGCGGCTACGAAACCGGGCCGGGCGAGCCAGTCACCGAGGGCGGCGAAGTCCCTGCCCGTGAGCCCGGCACGCGGGTCCACCCGATGCAGCAGGACCGGGGCGGGGTGATGCGCTGCGGCCCAGCTGCTGTCGGCGGTCCAGGGCGTGTCCGTTCGGGGTGTGGCGGGGGTGCTCGGTGGGGAGCGGGGCGGGTTTCAGGCCTGGGGTTTCGCGCGGCTCGGCTGGACGCGCTTCGGTTCGCCCGGCATCTTCGGGTAGTCCGGGGGGTAGGGCAGGTCGCCCAGGTGATGGTCGTGTTCGTCGCGGGCCGCGAGTTCCAGGACGGTGTCCAGGCTGAAGGCGTGCTCGTCCATGTCGGCGTGCAGGTCGCCCAGCTCCGCGAAGCGCGCCGGCATCGTCACGATGTCGAAGTCGCGCGGCTCCGCGTCGTCCACCTCGTCCCAGCGCAGCGGCGCCGAGACCGGGGCGTGCGGGCGGGGGCGGACGGAGTACGCCGAGGCGATCGTCCGGTCGCGTGCCGTCTGGTTGTAGTCCACGAAGATCCGCTCGCCCCGCTCCTCCTTCCACCAGGCCGTGGTGACCTTGCCCGGCATCCGCCGCTCCAGCTCCCGGCCCAGGGCGATCGCGCACCGGCGGACCTCGGTGAAGGTCCAGCGCGGTGCGATCGGGACGAAGACGTGCAGGCCGCGGCCGCCCGAGGTCTTGGGCCAGCCGCGCAGCCCCAGCTCGTCCAGGAGGGCCCGCAGTTCGTGCGCGGCGGCCACCGCGTGGTGGTAGTCGGTGCCGGGCTGCGGGTCGAGGTCGATGCGCAGCTCGTCCGGCCGGTCGGTGTCCCCGCGCCGCACCGGCCAGGGGTGGAAGGTCAGGCAGCCCAGGTTGGCGGCCCACAGGACGGCGGCCGGCTCGGTCGGGCAGATCTCGTCGGCCGTACGGCCGCTGGGGAAGGCGATGTGCGCGGTCGGGATCCAGTCGGGCAGGTTCTTGGGGGCCCGTTTCTGGAAGAAGGACTCCCCCTCCACCCCCTCCGGGTACCGCTCCAGGGTGGTGGGGCGGTCGCGCAGGGCGCGGGTGATCCCGTCGGCGACGGCCAGGTAGTACTCGGCGACGTGCCGCTTGGTGAGGCCGCGCTCCGGGAAGTACACCTTGTCCGGGCTGGACAGCCGTACCGTCCGGCCGCCCGCCTCCAGCTCGATCGCATCACCCGCAGCACCCATGCGTGCCACGGTAGGCGCGCGCGGCCGGGCGCGCATACCGGGCGGACCCGGTCGTACCACCGCAGAATCGATGGCATGGATCTGCCGGTGATGCCGCCCGTGAAACCGATGCTCGCCAAGTCCGTGGGGGCGATCCCGCCGGGCATGCAGTACGAGGCCAAGTGGGACGGCTTCCGGGCGATCGTGCACCGCGACGGGGAGGAGGTGGAGGTCGGCAGCCGCACCGGCAAGAGCCTGACCAGGTACTTCCCCGAGCTGGTGGCCGCACTCAAGGAGAATCTGCCGCCGCGCTGCGTGGTGGACGGGGAGATCGTGATCGTCCAGGGCGGCCGACTCGACTTCGACCGGCTGACCGAGCGGATCCACCCCGCCGCCTCCCGCGTGAAGCTGCTCGCCGAGACCACCCCGGCGAGCTTCGTCGCCTTCGACCTGCTCGCGCTCGGCGACGACTCGCTCCTCGACACCCCGCTCGTCGAGCGCCGCAACGCCCTGGTCCACGCCCTTTCCACCACCCGGCCCCCCGTCCACCTCGCGCCCGCCACCACCGATTCCGCGCTCGCGCGGGAGTGGTTCGAGCGGTTCGAGGGCGCCGGGCTCGACGGGGTCGTCGCGAAACCCCTCGATCTTCCCTACCGGCCCGACGCCCGCCTCATGTTCAAGATCAAGCACGAGCGTACGGCGGACGTCGTCATCGCGGGTTTCCGTTTCCACAAGAGCGGTCCGATCATCGGATCGCTCTTGCTCGGCCTGTACGACGACCACGGCGCGCTCCAACACGTCGGCGTCTGCGCGGCCTTCCCCATGAGGCGCCGCGCCGAGCTGGTCGAGGAGCTCGCCCCCTTGCGGATGCCGGACGCCGCCGGGCACCCGTGGGCCTCCTGGACGGAGGAGTCCGCGCACGAGAGCGCCCGGCTGCCCGGCGCCCAGAGCCGCTGGACGGGGAAGAAGGACCTGTCCTGGGTGCCGCTGCGGCCCGAGCGGGTCTGCGAGGTGCGGTACGACCACATGGAGGGCGACCGCTTCCGGCACACCGCGCAGTTCGCCCGCTGGCGCCCCGACCGCACCCCGGAGAGCTGTACGTACGCGCAGCTGGAGGAGGTCGTCGGCTACGAACTGGCCGAGGTGCTGGGCACCCCCGGCTGACGGCCGGCGCCCGCGCCGGACCCCACGCCGGAGCTCGCGCCGGAGCCCGCCCCCGCGGAGGTGAGCCGCTCCCACTCCGCCCGGTCCGGACCCACCGCGTGGGGCGCCCAGCCGGGCCGGGCCCCGAGCCAGCGTGCCACCCGGGCCCGGACCGCGGGGTCGGCGTAGGCCCGTTCGGGCGGTTGCACGAGGTGGCGGACCCTGGCCCGCGCCCGCATCACCTCCGGATCCTCCAGCGCGCACTCGAACAGCGCGGCCGCCTCGCGCACCCGGTCCGCCCGACCGGGCGGAGCCGCCCCCACGGCCCCGTTCCCGGCCCCGAGCCCCGCCCCCGCCGCGAGGCGCTCCCCCACCACCGCGTCGGCGCACACCTGGAGGCCGAACCACGGCTTCAGCGTGCGCAGCGCCCAGCCGTGGTAGCCGGCGGCGAAGCCGAAGGAGCCGGGGTCCTGATGGGCCGTCCGGGCCACCCGGTCGGCGGCCCACAGGGCGAGCGCGGTCCCCTGCCCCAGGGTCGGGTTGGTGTGGGTGAGCGCGTCACCGACCGGGACCACCCCGGTCGCCACCGGACCCCGCTCGTCGGCCAGGGGGCTCCACCGGTTGTCCAGGCCCGCCATGGCCAGGACCCCCGACAGCGGTTCGGCGCCCAGGTCCAGCCAGGCCGCGCCGGGCGGGAAGGCCCGCGCCGCCGCCTCGAAGACGGCCGGATCGCGCAGGGCGGCGCGGGTCGGGTCCGCCGTGTGGGCGAAGACGGTCACGGCGAAGACCCTGTTGTCGGACGGGAAGACCGCGCAGCCCGCGAAGGCGCCGCCGGTCACCGTCCACGGCCGGCGCGGCCCCTCGTCCGTGCCGTCGGGCAGCCGGTACCAGCGGCAGAAGTACGCGAGGCCCGTGCGGTGCCGCTCCACGGCGGCGGGGCGGCAGCCGGCCGCGGCGGGCAGCCCGGTGGAGCCGCCGCGCCGCCCGCCCGCGTCCACCACCAGGTCACCCCGGTACGCGCCGCCCGGCGTGGTCACCCCGGTGACCCGCACCCACGGCTCCGACCGAGGCTGCCCGGCCGTCGTCAGCGCGGCGACCGGCTCCCCGTACCGCACCACCACGCCCGGCTGCGCCCGCAGGGCGGTGGACAGCGCGCTCTCCAGCACGATGCGGCGGCACTGGAGCATGACCAGGTCCTCGTCGCCCGGCCGCGCGGCCGGCCGTACGTCGAACCAGTCCAGCTCGTTCCGCTCCCGGGCGCCGAGCCGGAGCATCTCGGCGTGGACGTCGGGCAGTTCGGTGCGCAGCAGGTTGCGTGCGGCGCCGAGCAGGACGTGGGGCTGGGCCGCCTGCGGTACGGACGGGCGGTGCCAGCCGAAGAAGTCCTGGTCGAGGGCGGTGCCGGCGGTCCGGGTGTCGCGTTCGAAGAGGTCCGCGGTGTGTCCGCGGCGGGCCGCGAGGAGGGCGGTCGCGAGCCCCGCGATGCCTCCGCCGATGACCAGCAGATGTGCCAATGCGTCCCCCGAACCGGCGTACCGTACGACGATCAGACCGCACAGAGCCTGCACGAGCGGAGCCCGGCCGAAACTCGTACAGGCGTCCTAGGGGCCCGCCCGGCCCCGCCGGGCGAACCCGCCTGCCCTGCGAAGATGGGGCCCATGGCCACCGAACGCGACACCCCCCGAGCCGGCTCCGGAGCCACCTCCCCGGCCGGCTCCCGCCCCGCCCGGAACACCCCCCAGCCCAACGCGGTCGTCGGCGTCGGGCTGATCGTCCTCGGCCCCGACGGCCGCATCCTGCTCGGCGAGGCGCACGACGGCCGCTGGGAGCTGCCCGGCGGCAAGGTCGACCCCGGGGAGGGCTTCGAGCAGGCCGCCGCCCGGGAGCTGGCCGAGGAGACCTCCCTGCGGGCCGACCCCGCCGGCATCGAGGTGCTGGCCGTGCAGATCTCCGCGCTCGCCGGGCCCACCCGCCTGACGGCGGCCGCCGTCACCCGCTCCGCCGAGGGCAGCCCGGCCGTCACCGAGCCCGACAAGATCGCCCGCTGGCGCTGGTTCGCCCCCGAGGAGATCCCCGGCGCCCTGTACGCGCCCTCGGCGGCCGTCCTGCGCGCCTGGCGCCCGGACCTCCCGTCCCTGCCGCACGTCCCCTCGTACGACTACCCCACCCGCACCGACGCCTCGTAGGCGCGTCCTGCCGATCCGCACGATAGGGCCCGGACGAGCCGCAACCCAGTGGGTGTCCGCACAGTCCCGCCTGCCCTTCGGGCGGCCGGCGCTACTGCACCGACGCCCCCTAGGACCCCCGCACCGCCAGCCGGGGGGCGAAGTTGCCCTCGCCCAGGTCCTCCGCCAGCAGCCGCTTGGCGATCGCGTCCGCCGCCGCCCGCAGCTCCTCGCTGCGCGGCCGGCCGCGGTCCTGCTCCAGCCGGTCGCCCAGCCAGTCGGCCCAGGCCCGCGCGATCACCCCGGCTTCCCGCTCCCCCGCCGGGGTGTGCGCGAAGAAACCGTTCTGCCGCGTCAGAAAGCCCTCCTCCACCATCCGGTCGAAGACCGGCAGCAGCACCTCCGGCGGCAGCGACAGCCGCGAGGCGATCAGCCCCAGCCGGGCGTGCCCCACGGTCCGGGTCATCAGGTCCACCTGCATCACCGCCCACGCACCCGCCATGTCCAGCCGCGTGTCGGAGGCGTGGACGATCGCCCGCGCCGTCTCGGGCCCCATGGTCCGTACGAGCTTGCCGACTGCCAGCTCCAACAGCTTGGCCGAGTCCCCGGAGGCCGTGGCCGGGGAGGCGAAGCCGTCGCCGATGTCCCTGGACCCGGCCCGGGCGCTGTCGCGCAGCCGGACCTGTTTGAGGAAGAGGGCGACGACGAAGCCGACGGCCGCCACCGGCACCGTCCACAGGAACACCGTGTGCAGGGCGCCGGCGTACGCGCCGATGACCGGGCCCGCCCCGGCCGGTTCGAGGGCGTGCACCCCCTGCGGGCTCTGCGCGGCGGCGCCGACGCGGGCCGGGTCGGCGCCGGTCGCCCGGGCCGCCTCCGCGACCGCGGCCTCCAGCCGGGGCGCCAGGCTGTTGGCGTAGATCGTCCCGAAGACGGCGGCCCCGAAGGAACTGCCGAGCGTACGGAAGAAGGTGACCCCGGAGGTGGCCGTGCCGAGGTCGGCGTAGTCCACGGTGTTCTGCACCGCGATGGTGAGCACCTGCATGCACAGGCCGATGCCGGTGCCGAGGACGAACATGTACAGGGATTCCAGCCAGCCGCCGGTGTCCGGCCCCATCAGCGACAGCAGGTACAGCCCGGCGCCCATCACCGCGCAGCCCGCGATCGGGAAGACGCGGTAGCGCCCGGTCTTGCCGGTGGCGTTGCCGCTGTAGACGGACGCGATCAGCAGGCCGATGACCAGCGGCAGGGTCCGTACGCCGGAGAGGGTGGCCGAGTCGCCGTCGACGTACTGGAGGTAGGTGGGCAGGAAGGTCATCGCGCCGAGCATGGCGAAGCCGACGACGAAGCTGAGCACCGAGCACACCGTGAACACGGGATTGCGGAAGAGCCGCATGGGCAGCATCGGTTCCGCCGCCCGGGTCTCCGCCAGGCAGAACAGCGCGAGGGCCAGGGCGCCGCCCGCGAAGAGCCCGATGATCAGCGGGGAGCCCCAGGCGTACTCGTTCCCGCCCCAGCTGGTGGCCAGGATCAGCGCGCTCGCCCCGGCCGCCACCAGGGCGATGCCCAGGTAGTCGATGGCGGGCCGGCCGGCGGCGCGTACGGCGGGGATCGTCCGGGCGGCCGCCACGACCACGAGGACGGCGATCGGGACGTTGACGTAGAAGGCCCAGCGCCAGCTGAGGTGGTCGGTGAACAGCCCGCCCAGCAGCGGCCCGATGACGGTGGCAACGCCGAAGACGGCGCCGATCGCGCCCTGGTACTTGCCGCGTTCGCGCAGCGGCACCACGTCGGCGATCAGCGCCATGGAGGTGACCATCAGGCCGCCGGCGCCGATGCCCTGGAGGCCCCGCCACAGGATGAGGAGGGTCATGGTGCCGGAGAGGCCGCACAGGAAGGAGCCGGTGATGAAGATGACGGCGGAGATCTGGAAGATGACCTTCCGGCCGAAGAGGTCGCCGAACTTCCCGACCAAAACCGTCGCGACGGTTTCCGCGAGCAGGTACGCGGTCACCACCCAGGCCATGTGGGCCGCGCCGCCGAGGTCCGCCACGATGGTGGGCAGGGCGGTGCCCACGATCGTCTGGTCGAGCGCGGCCAGCAGCACGCCCAGCATGATCGTGCCGAAGACGACGCCCCGCCGCCGCCGGTCGAGCACGGGCGGGGGCACGGCGACGGCGGGGGCGGTGGTCACACCCCGCACTCTCGCAGCACCCCCGCCGCACCGCATGCCGCGGGCCGCCGCAGGGGTGAAGCGGCCGGAACGGGCCGGTCAGCGCAGGTAGGACAGGCCCGGGTGCTCCGCCGCGTACCCCTCCAGCAGCCTGCGGGCCACCCCCACCGAGTCCACCAGCGGGTGCAGCGCGAAGGCCTTCACGGCGTCCGCGCGCGAGCCGCTCGCCGCAGCGGCAAGCACCGCCCGCTCGGCCGCCTTCACCGAGGTGACCAGCCCCACCGCGTGCAGCGGCAGCGGCGCCACGGACACCGGGTGGGCGCCGTTCGCGTCGACCAGGCAGGGGACCTCGACGACCGCCTCCGCGTCGAGCACGGACAGCGTCGAGCCGTTGCGGACGTTGAGGATCAGCGTGGCCCGCTCGTCCCGGGCGATGGCCCGCATCAGGGCGAGGGCCACCTTCTCGTAGCCGCCGGACTCCAGGTCGCTCTCCTCGCGCTCCCCCACGCCCGCCACCTCGCGGTTCTCGGACATGTACGTGGCCTCGCGCTCGGCCCGGGTCCGGTCCCAGGCGGCCAGCGCCGCCCCGGGGCCCTGCCCCGGCCGGCCGGCCTCGGCGTAGAAACCGCGCTGCTGGTCCCGCAGGAAGGCGCCGCGCGTCTGCTTCGCCTCCTGGTAGGCCCGTACGGTGTCGCGGTTGAAGTAGTAGTAGTGCAGGTACTCGTTCGGGACCGCGCCGAGCGAGCGCAGCCATTCGGCGCCGAAGAGCCGTCCCTCCTCGAAGGACTCGAGCGCCTCGGTGTCGGCCAGCAGCCGGGGCAGCTCGTCGCGGCCGCCGATCCGCAGGCCGCGCACCCAGCCCAGGTGGTTCAGGCCGACGTAGTCGATCCACGCCTCGCCGGGCCGGGCGCCGAGCAGCCGGGCGATGCGGCGGCCGAGGCCCACGGGCGAGTCGCAGATGCCGATGACCCGTTCGCCCAGCTCCTCGGCCATGGCCTCGGTGACCACGCCCGCCGGGTTGGTGAAGTTGATGACCCACGCCCCGGGGGCGGTACGGGCGATCCTGCGCGCGATCTCCCGGGCGACCGGCACGGTCCGCAGGCCGTACGCGATGCCGCCCGCGCCGACCGTCTCCTGGCCCAGCACCCCCTCGGCCAGGGCGATCCGCTCGTCGGCCGCGCGCCCCTCCAGGCCGCCGACGCGGATGGCCGAGAAGACGAAGTCGGCTCCGCGCAGGGCCTCGTCCAGGTCCCCGGTGGCGGTGACGGCCGGGGCGTCCGGGACGCCGGCGGCCGCGGCCTGGTCCGCGAGGACCCGGGCCATGGCGGTGAGCCGGCCGGGGTCCTCGTCGTAGAGCGTCACCCGGGACACCCGGCCCTCGCCGCGGTCCCCGAGCAGTGCCCCGTAGACGAGCGGGACGCGGAATCCGCCCCCGCCGAGGATGGTCAACCTCATGCCTTGTTCCGCCCTTCCGCCGTCGTGGCCGCGGCCACGGCCCGGGGCCGCCCCGGGCACGGGCGAAGCCACGACCCCGGCGGCGCCGCCGCAATGCCACGATCGGTGGCATCCGCGCGGTGTCGCGGATCGTGGCATCGCGCGGGCATCCCACGTGGGCCGGCGCGGCCGGACGCCGCGGGACCCGCCGTGGCATGCGCCGCGGCACACGCTTCAGGGCACCAGTCTCCCCCGCGGCGTCACTCGCCCAGCGGCGGCACGGCCCGCAGACGGGCCCCCGGCTGCTGCGGGAAGCCGGTGCCGCCGCGTACGGGACCGGCGGGCACGCCCTGCGGCGCCGAGAGCACCAGGGTGATCCGGGTCAGGCCCATGCCCTCCAGCATGCGGCTGGATTCCGCCACCATCCGGCACCGCACCAGGCCCCAGCCCGGGTCGGGGTGACGCACCGTCCGCACCGCGCCGTCCTGCTCGGCGGCCAGTTCCCCGTGCGTGGTCAGCCAGTGCGGGACCCCGTACCGGTAGGCCGCCTCCATGAACGGGTCGCGGGCCACCTCCTGACGGATGCTCCGCAGGCCCTCGTCGTCCGGGGCCGCGGCCAGGGCGGTCGCGAACTGCGCCAACAGCGGTACGCACCAGGCCGGTTCGTGGTCCTCCAGCACGGCCGCGGCGTCCGGGTGGAACAGCACGAAGCGCAGGAAGTTGTCGTCCGGCAGGGCCGTCGGGTGCGGGCGCACCGACTGGAACAGCCGGTCGAAGGCCGAGTTGGTGAGCGCCACGTCCCACCGGTGGTCCACCAGGAAGCTCGGGTACGGCACGGCCTCCATCAGGGCCGCGTAGTCGACCAGGTAGTCGCGCTGGGCCGGGTCCTGGGGCAGCCGGTTCTCCTCGGCCGCGCGCCAGGTGGGCGGCGGGTCCCGGTCGACCATGACCCGGAACAGCCAGAAGCACTGCCGCTCGCTCATCTCCAAGGCCTCGGCCAGGGCGAGGAGTTTGCGGTCCGTCCATTCCTTGACGAGCCCGCGTTCCCAGTTCCCGTACGCGCGCACGCTGATGCGCAGCCGGGACGCGACGTCCTCCTGACTCAGGCCCAGTTCTTCGCGGCGCTGGCGCAAAATCTCCTTGCGCCGCTCCGACCGCACTGCGCCGCGGGCGGATTCCTCGCCCGCCAGGCGCTCCTCACCGGCTCGGACGAGGCCATCAGACGGGCCCACCGCTGCGAGATGTGGCACCGAGAGCTCCCCCTCCTCAACGGTCTGGATCTTCATTTCCGTGTGGCGATCCTGCTACCGACTTCATTCGAGTGTCAACTATTGTGGCAATTCCAGCCGGGCGACAGCTCATTCCCGCCACAGCTGTGGCAAGTTCTGGCTCTCCCAAAACAAACCGGATAGATTCCCTGAGGCCGACCACGTGCCCACTGACCTCGCGCGATCTAGGAGAACCACTGGTGACAGACGGCTTCCCGGCTCCCGTCGCGGTGGCCAACGCGCCCCTGGCAGCGACCGTCACGCGGGTCGCCGAACTGGCGAACAAAATGGGCCGCGACCCGAAAGAGGTCTTCGACCTCCGCCGGCTCTCGGAGGCGTCCGGGGTCCCCACTGATGTGATCAGGACCCTGCTGGACGGCCGGCGGGCCGGCGAACCAGACCTCCAGGCCCGTTTCCTCCAGCGCCTTGACCTGCTGCGACGCACCCGGGTCAAACCCAACGGCCGCCGCTACACGCAGCAGGAGATCGCCGACGGCGCCGGGATGTCCCGGCAGCAGGCGGGCGCGCTGATCAACGGCGACCGGCGGCCCACGATGGAGCACTGCGACGCCATCCAGCGGTTCTTCGGGGTGCACGCGGGCTTCCTCACCGCCCATGACGCCGACGCCCTCACGGACGCCCTCCAGCGCACCGAGCAGCAGCTGCTCCAGGACTTCGCGGGCCGGGAGCGCCAGACCGTACCGGCCGAGGCCGCTTCGGCGGGCGATCCGCTGGCAAGACTCCTGCAGAACCACGGTGTGCGGGGCATCGCCTGGCGCGCCGCCCAACTGCCCAGCGACAAGCACCGGGACAAGGTGACCGAATGGCTGGACATGCTTCTCGAAAGTGTCAAACCGAACGAATCATGACCCAGTCGAAAGTCTGGATCTGATCCTTGAGTCCTGATCCGGATCCGCGCCGACGGGGAGAACGGTGAGCATAGGCAGAGCGCAGCGGCGGTTGTGCGCGGAGCTGGTGTCCGGCATCAAGCTGGCCGCCCCCGTGGAACCCGTGGACCTCTACGCCGCCCTCTGCGAGGGCATGAGCCGCCACCGCGGCCGTCCGGTGGAGTTCCGGATGGCCGCGTTCCCGCAAGGGACCGCCAGCGGCCTGTGGCTCGACATGGCGGACCGCGACCTGGTGGTCATCGAGGAGCGCACCGCGCCCGACCACCAGCTGGTGATCCTGGGCCACGAGCTGTGGCACATGAAGGCCGGCCACTGCAGCCACCACGTCGACGGGGCGGCGGTCGCCGCCCGGCTGCTGACCGACGGGGCCGACCTCGGCGAGACGGTCCGCCGGGTCGCCGCCCGCACCCGGGCCGACGTCCAGGAGGAGACGGAGGCCGAGAGCTTCGGCCTCCTGCTGGGCAGCCGGTGCCGCACCTGGCTGGCCGGGTCCTCCGGCCACCGCCCACCGGCCCAGCGGGACGAGCTGGCGGGGCGGATCGAGACCTCTCTCGGCTACCGGGGGCACAGGAACGACCGTTGAACGGACCGGACTACTACATCCCGGCGGCCGCGATGGCGGTGTCCCTCGTGTGCAAGCTGCCGGCGCTGCGCACCAACTGGCGCGATCCGCTCCTGCGGTCGGTCTGTGTCCTGCTCGTCCTCGCCGGCGCGGTGTTCACCTTCGCCGCCCCGCCCACCATCGCGGCCGTCAACCGGTGGACCGGCGTCCCCAACTTCTCCGCCCCGCTCGTCTACTGCCTGATGACCGCCTTCAGCGCCTCCTGCCTCGTCCTGGTGTTCAACTGGCGCGGCGGCCCGGCGCGGGAGATCCGGCGCACCTCCCAGCGCTGGATCGCGGGCTACTGCGTGGTCGTCGTGGCGATCGTCGTCCTGTTCGCGCTCGGCGAGGCCCCGGTCGAGCGGCTGCGCGACTTCGACACGTACTACGCGAACACCCCCTACATCCGGCTGATGATCGCCGCCTACCTGCTGGCGCACAACGCCGCCGTGCTGATGATGGTGTCGATGTGCTGGCGCTGGTCCCTGCGGGTCCGCGGCTGGCTCCGGGCGGGCCTGGTGATCATCGTCGCCGGGTACACCATCAGCCTGGCCTACGACGCGGCCAAGATGTCCGCGGTCGCCGCCCGCTGGCTGGGCCGCGACCTGGACGACCTCAGCACCTACCTCGCCCCGCCGCTGGCCTCCTTCGCCGCCCTCGTCAGCTCGGTGGGGTTCGTGCTGCCCCTGGTGTGCCAGCGCCTGTCGGACAGCTGGCGCACCTGGAGCACCTACCGGCGCCTCGGCACGCTGTGGCACGAGGTGCACGGCAGCGCGCCCGGCGGCACGCCCTGCGTGCGGATGTCCTGGTGGTCCCCGGCCGAGATCCGGGTGATCCAGCGGGAGTCCGACATCCACGACGGCTTCCTGCGGCTCGGCCCGTCCTTCGACCGGCGCCAGCGCGACAGCGCCTACGAACGGGCCCGGGCGGGCGGGGCGGACGAGGAGACGGCCCGCGCCGTCGCGGACGCCGCGATGGTGGCGGCCGCCGTACGGGCCGGCGCCGCCGGCCCGGAGGGGGCCGGGGGCGACGGGGAGCGGGTGCTGGTGCTGGCCGACGGGCCGCGCGACCTCGTGCGGATCTCCCACGCCCTGCGGCACTCGCCGCTCGTGGCCGCCGTACGGCGGCAGGCGGCGGCCCCGGCGGGAGGCTGACCCGGCCGGGACCGTCCGTCCGCCCCGGCCGGCGCCGCGGTCGCGGACGCCTGCGCGGGGATCAGCGGGAGGCCGTCACCGTCAGGGCCGGGAACAGGTCCTGGAAGGGCCCGGCGGAGTCGGTCCCTTCCCGCCCGAACGGGGCGTCGAAGCTCCACACCATGAACAGCAGGAACACGATCAGCGCGCTGAAGAGCCCGGCCAGCAGCAGCTCCCGTCCCGAACGCCGGATCTGGAGCGTGAAGATCAGCCCGATGGTGACGATGCCGCCGACCACCAGCCCGAACCACACCACGCCCGGCAGGGTGGACTCGTCGCTCTGCGTGCGCGAGTGCCGGGCGTCGTCGGCGGCCGCGATGTGGTCGAGCAGCGGCTGGTAGGCCTGCGCCTGGAGCTCGTTGGCGGGGCTCTGGTGGGTGACGTCGGTGCGCAGCCTGCCGAGCAGCTGCGCGCCCTCGGCCGAGGCGTCCTGGCCGGAGACCAGCCGCGGCCAGTCCACGCTGACGGTGTGGGAGACGTACGCGTCCACCTCGCCGCGGATCCGGTCGCGGACGGGCGCCGGGTAGACGTCGGCCCGCTGGGTGACCTCGTACAGCGACTGGGCCTCGCGGCGCACGCTGTCCTCGGCGGCGCCGCGCGCCTCCCAGACGCCCGCGATGGCCAGGCCCAGGACGATCGCGTAGACCACGCCGACCATCATCGTCATGTACTCGATGACGTCGGGGGTTTCGCTGGTGTCCTCGTCGGCCGCGACCCGGCGGTGCCGGACCACGGTCATGGCGAGGACGAGGGCGCAGACGAGCGCCATGGCAATGGCCAGGACCAGCCATTCGGACACGAGGGGTCTCCCGTTCGTGGGTGTGTGGATGCGTGGCTGAGCGGGCGGGCGGGGGCCCGGGGGCCGCGGGCGTCAGCCGCGGCTCTTGGAGCGGGGGCGCAGCGCGGCGGCGGCCAGCACGGCCGGGGTGGTCACGACCACCATCAGCATCATGGTGCTCAGTCCGTCCGGGCCGCGCCGCCTCCACCTCGCGGGTGAAGCGCACCCGGAACAGCTGGTCCTCGGCGAGTTCGGTCCGCACCGTCTTGATCGCGACCCGGCGCCCGGA
>NZ_JBEZKZ010000052.1:0-51805 GCF_040651895.1 Streptomyces sp. NPDC048352 | reverse complement strand
CGCGCCGGCCGGGGGCGGCCGCGCGGGGGGGGGCGGCGCCCCCCCCCCCCCCCCCCCCGGGGGGGGGGGGCGCCCCCCCCCCCCCCCCGGGGCCCCCCCCCCCCCCCGCCCCTGCGGAACGGCACGGGAAGGGGATGTACGAGGTCCAGCACCAGGGTGGTGGCACTGCTCACGGAGCAGGCCACCGCCTCGGCGTCGTCCAGTACCCGGCGGAGCCCGTGGCCGGTATGGGCGCCGTGCGCGCTGCGCACCGCCGCCACCGCGTGCAGGGGGACGACCAGTTCCCGGAGCGGCCCGGTGCGCAGGCGCAGGACCGTCCCGTCGATGACGTGCGGGGCGCGGACGGTCATCGCGCAGGACCCGAGCGAGAGCACCAGAACGGCCACGACCCACACCACGTGCAGCAGCCGGTAAGCGGGCGGGACCATCGCATCGACCACGACACCACTGATGAGGTCGACCACGGTGACGGCCCAGACCGCCATCCGCACGTCGGCGGAATGCGGAACCGCCTCATGCCCCTCCGGCAGCCTCAGCGGCCTGCGGGCGACCCACCCGAACAGGTCGCGCAGCATGTCCCGCAGCCATCCCCGTACCGTCCTACGCGGCACGAGTTCCAGCTGCGCAGCGGGACAGACCTCACCATGGGCCACGGGCACTCCTCCTTACGACGCGGACCCCGACACGGGCCGACTCCCAGTCTCCGGGGCCGTACGCGCCGGGCTCAGTGACAGAAGTGACGGATCCCCGTTCGGGATTCACCGCAGACCGATGACACTTGTCACGGTTGGGACAGCCCTCCCCGGGCACCGGCGCCTTGCCGTGCGGAGCACCACACGCAACTGCCGTGTCCTCGGCCGCCCGCGGTCCGTACCCGGGGACCGGGGACTGGGGAACGCTGAGCGCCTCGTCTGAGCTGCGGGAACCGGGGAACCGTAAGAGGATCAGCCGTTTCGACGTAGGAGATGCCCCACCATGACTGCCACCCTCACGGGCCCGATAGCCAACGTCGCCCGCCCGCTCACCGGCCTCGACGCCATGCTGGACGCCGCGTACGAGACGCACCGGCGGTTCAGGCACGGCCCGTTCGCCGAGGCCTGCCCCACGTGCCACGTCCCGGCCGGCGAGCTCTGCCTGGCCCGCAGGAGCGTGCACGCCGCGCGCCGCCGGGCGCACCGCGCCCGGCTTGAGCAGACCGGGCCAGTGGCCCTTCTCGCGGCGGTGGTCCGATGACCGTGCTCGCCGTCGAAGCGCCGGCTGCGTGGCTCTGCGGGCACGGACCAGTCAGAACGGCGGGTCGTCGCTGTATCCGCCGCCTGTCCAGCTGCCGTTCCAGGAAGCGCGGGCGGCTCTGAGACGGGCGTGGTGCTCGCGGGCCGCGGTGTCGGATGCGTTTTCCAGCCCGGTGGTGTCGTGGCCCCAGGTCTTCAGCGCGTCCAGGACACGGTCTCGGTGGCGCCGGTCGGTGCTGGTGTCCAGGAGGCGGCGGGCGTGGCCGGCCAGATCTGCCTGGTGGCGGGTGAGGAGGGGGTGCTCCGTGAGGGGGATGGCAGCGACCAGAGCGGTGTGGCGCACGGCGGCGTCGTCATGATCGAGGAAGGCCTGAACGGCGGAGAAGATCGCCGGACGTGCGTCCCGGAAGGCACGCATCTCCTCGTCCTCCTCATCGCAGAAGCGTCCGGCGGCGGCCACGCACTGATCGTCGGCGTCGTAGGCGGTGTCGCCGAGCCAGCCGAGCAACTGCA
This sequence comes from Streptomyces sp. NPDC048352, assembly GCF_040651895.1. Taxonomy (NCBI): domain Bacteria; kingdom Bacillati; phylum Actinomycetota; class Actinomycetes; order Kitasatosporales; family Streptomycetaceae; genus Streptomyces; species Streptomyces sp. NPDC048352. The sequence continues at coordinate 50,060 of NZ_JBEZKZ010000052.1, read as the reverse complement.
CGAGCATCGGGCGGTTCTGCGTCTCGACGCCGGGGTTGCCGTCGCCCGCCGAGATGGCCGGATGGCTGAGGATCGCCGCGACGTAGAGCGCCACGGGGACAGTGGCCCCGTAGATGCTGTTCTGATGCGTCACGGGTTCCAGCGCATCCTGGAGAGCGGACCTCCTGATGACCGGGTCAGGGTCGGTGAGGAGGGCCAGCGCCGCCGGCAGGGCCTCGCCCGTCCCGCAGGCTGTGGCCAGCGACGCCCAGTTCGTACGGTCCAGCAGTACTTGGGCGCGAGGGAGCTCGGCGGGGTGAGGCTGCTCGGTCTGTCTGCGGCTGTGGGTCACAGGCTGAGGCTATTGCGCTGACGAGCCGGAGTCGCGCCCGAGTCCGCCCGCGCACGACCGGAGGCCGTCCGAGGCAACAGCCAGGTCGGCGCCTCGTACGCACCGGACTGGCTTCCGAAGACCCCGTCGCCTAGACGACCGGGGGCCGGCCCAGCCGGGTCATGCGCCACACCGTCCGCCACCGCATGGGGCGCCGGGGGCCGCCGGAGGTACGGATGCCCTCGGCGAACCCGCCGCACCAGGCCCGCTGCCCGGCCAGGGACCGCGTACGGGCCACCGTCAGAGCCACCCACACACCCAGGTAGACGGGTACGAGGGGCGCGGGCAGGTGGCGCTTGGCCAGCCAGACCCGGTTGCGGGCCGTCATCCGGTGGTAGACCGCGTGCCGGGCCGGGGACGTCCTCGGGTGCTGGAGGACCAGCTGCGGCTCGTACAGGACGTCCCAGCCCCGGTCGATCGCCCGCCAGGCCAGGTCGGTCTCCTCGTGGGTGAAGAAGAAGGCGTCCGGCCAGCCCCCGGTCTCCTCCAGCATCGGCATCGACAGGGCGTGGCCGCCGCCCAGGAACGTCGTCACCGGGCCCCGCCGCATCGGGTCGCGGGCCCGCAGCCGGGGCACGTGGCGGCGCTGGGTGGCGCCGGTCTCGTCCGCGATCCGGAAGGAGACGATGCCCAGCCGGGCCTCGGCCTCGTACAGGTCGGCGATCCGCCGGAACACGTCCGCCTCGACGAGCAGGCCGTCGTCGTCCAGGTCCACCAGGACGTCGACGTCCCGGAACTCCCGCAGCCGGCGCCAAGCGACGTTCCGGCCGCCGGACACCCCGAGGTTCTCCGCCAGTTCCACCCCGGTCACGCCCTCGGGGAGACCGGGCAGCGGCGTGCCGTTGCCGACGACCACGACCCGGGCGGCGCCCTCGTCCTGCGCGGCCACCGAAGCCAGCAGGGCCAGCAGCTCGGGCATCCGGTCGCCCATGGTCAGCACGGCGACACCCACACGCGGCCGGGTCACGAGCACCACCACTCCCTTCGGCACCGGGTCGACGGCGAGCGTACCCCCGCCGACGCCCGGGACCGGACCGAGAGAAGGGTCACCGCAATGGCACGGATCACCCTCGGCCGACTACGTCACCGCCCCGAGGACCGGGGCCCTCGCGACGACCGGTACGGAGACCTGGACTCGTACCGGACGTCCTGTGGACAGATCCGGCCCCCGGTGACACGTCGTCGGCCGCGGCGATGGTTCTGGGCGCAAGGCGTCGCGTGTTGAGGCCAGTACCTCACACGCAGCCAACACACCTTCAGGTGGTTACGGACAGCACTCCCCGACCATGGCGAAGCGCGCGGCATACGGTCGCAAACGCCGGACCAGCCAGCCACCGAGCCCGACACATCGAGAGAAAGGGCATCCGCCTTGCCCCGCCGCGCCCTCGCCACCGCAGCCATGCTGCTTCTCACCTCGTCAGGCATCACCCTCGCCCTCGCAACCGACGCCGGCGCCGTCACCTGTGGAGCCCACAAGGTCACCACCATCCATGGCGCCGAAGCCGAATACCGCCTCACCTGCAAGAACGGGAATCTCCGCGTACACGGCTGGGTCAAGGACACCCGCCCCGACGACGACTTCGCCGCACTGCACGTCCACGCCGGAAACGGCGAGGTCCGCAGCGCGTTCGCCAACGGCTGGCGGGAGGTGGAGCACTTCAGCTTCACCTTCGCCGACACCAGTTCGGCAGAGGTCAGGCTCAGCCTGGACCACTGAGCGGCTGCCGTCCGCTCGGTCTCCTCGGCGGCCCCTCGGGCTCCCAGAGCCGGAGGGCCGCCACCGCGGTCCCCGCACCAGGGTGCCGTGCTGTCGGCGGGAAGCCGCGATGAGGGCGGTGATGGTGAAGACGAGGGTGACGCCGCCGACGGCGACTGACCACGCCTCGTACGCTGGGTCGGCCCAGAGGGCTGGCCGAATACAGCCCCTGGCGCCTCGCAGACGCCACGACGGCCCCGCCGCACCCCCGGGCCGGCCGGTGGCGTGAACTCGTCCATCACACCGCCATGCCCCGGCCAGGCGCCAGGACCGGCGGCGCGCCCCGCCCTCCGCCTGGCGGGCGACCGCCGCCCCTCGCCGAGCCGGATCCCCAACTCCCTTGCTCCCGCGCCTTGACGTGTGCCTATAGTGAGCGCCGCGCGCCCGGCGGAGCTGACCACCTCGCCATGCCGCGCACCACCAGCCGGCGGTCGGGGGAACAGTGCCGCCCACGGGGGGAGGGGTGGTTTCGTCATGCCGCAACATCGGCCAACCGGACACGCCGCACAGGTCCGCCGTGCCCGCTTCCCACCGTCCCCGCACCGGGACGGTGGTGGCCGATTCATGCTGCTCTGCCTCCGCCTCCTCGGACGGGAACGCCCTCGCCGCCTTCGTACGTCATGAACACGAAGGAATGCTCTCTTGAGCCCCAGACCAGGGTTGTTCGCCCAAAGGCGCAGACCCCGAAGCTCGTCCGCACTGCTGGCGCCCGCCGCAGCGTCTCTCGTCGCCCTCGCCCTCCTCGGCAGCGCGGCCGTCCAGCCCGACGTGCTCGACCGCGCCAACGCACTGCGCGCCGCCGTGGCCGGCAGCTCCGAGGACTGGCTCGACGACACCGCCGCCGAGCAGTGGCGGCAGGACCAGTGCCTGATGGCCGACGTCCTGCGCCTGGGCGGGCCGGCCATGGCGCAGGTCGCCCAGGACGGCCTCAACCAGCCGCAGGACAAGCTCCACGTCCTGGCCGACCGCAAGCACTGGCAGCAGACCCCGCTCGCGACCGCCTACCAGAAGGACCGGGACGCGGCGGACAGCGCCCTGACGGCGCTCAACTCCCTCCGGGACACCTGGAAGAAGCCCCTGGAGGGGCTGACCACCCCGGGCGGCATCAACGACGCCGACTTCCACTGGCCGCCCGGCTCTCCGGGTGACGGCAAGCAGGACTTCTACGCTCAGACCGGGCTCAGCAAGTGGACCGCCGACCGGTTCTGGACGTCCGAGAGCGACTTCTACGACGACCCCACGCCCAAGGCGTCCGGGCCCGCCGTCACGGCCGTGAAGAACCTGGGCGGACCCCTCTACGGCAAGGACCCCGACCCCCAGCAGGTCACCGGGGACGCCTGGACCCGGGCGATCGCGGAACGCGACGCGTACAAGTACCTCACCGACTGGTCGCCGGAGCCCACGGGCGCGGACAACGCCCGCATGTTCCTCGCGTCCGGCGGGTTCGCCCGTACGGCCCCCAAGGCGGGGACGGCGGAGTACCGCATCGCGGTCGAGGACATGAAGACCCGCTTCGCCTCCTGCGCCTGGCGTGACCCGATGGATCCGGACAAGGTGCTGGGCGCGATCACCGAGACGGCCGGCGCCGAGTGGCAGCAGGAGGTCGCCTCCCAGCAGACGCAGCGGAACCAGATCCTGGCCGCGAACAAGAACGCCACCCAGTCCCTGACCGCGGGGGCCAAGGCCCTGGGCGAACTCCTGGGTCACTCGTGGGTCGCCGACCACGCCACCCGCTTCCAGGACTACTGGTCCCCCGGCGGCGTCGGTGCCGTCGGCGAGAGCCCGACGACGATCCAGGTGCACGCCGCGAGCGGCAAGTGCCTCGACGTACAGGGCGGCGGCACCGCCGACGGCACACCCGTACAGGTGTACACCTGCAACGGCGGCGCGGCGCAGACCTGGCAGCTCTTCGGCGACGACCACGGACTGCACCTGCGGAACACCAAGTCGTTCAAGTGCCTCGAAGTGGCGGGGAACAAGAACGCCAACGGCACCAGGATCCAGATCGCGACGTGCAACAGCTCTCCGGCACAGACCTGGGAGTACAACCTGCGCGCCACCACCGCCCTGAAGAGCGTCGGCACCGGCAAGTGCGTTGACCTGCCGAAGTTCGACAACAGCGTGGACGCGCGGCTGTGGGACTGCAACGCGTCGGGCCCGCAGCAGTTCGACGTGAAGCCGTCCGGCAACACCGGTCCCGTCCCGCCGAAGGCGCAGTTCGACAAGGCGAAGAAGGCCGTCACGGACGCCCAGACGGGCGCCAAGAAGCAGCTCGACGTCCTGAAGGCCCAGGCCGCCGCGGCGAAGAAGGCCGCCACCGCCAGTGACACGGCCGAGCAGGCCGCCTACGCCGTCGCGGACGCGGCCGGTGCGCCGCGGGGCCGCGGCCTGCTGGTCGGACAGCAGAAGGCGCAGGTCACCAAGGGTTCGGTGGCGGCGCTCGACGCGATGGTGAAGGCGGGCGAGACCGCCGAGGCGGCCACCCGTGCCTCCGGCGCGGACAGCGACACCATCGCGCAGCGCGCTCTGGCCCAGGCCGCGCAGTCGAAGGCGGAGTTCCGCCGGGAGGCCGCGCACACGGCCGAGCTCCAGGCGAAGGCCGCCGCCGACTCGGCCAGGTCCCACCGGGACAACGCCAAGAAGGAAGCGGACACCGCGAAGGCGAAGCTCGGCGACGCGCTGAAGGCGGAGGCCGACGCCAAGGCGGCGGCCGCCGCAGCCCACGCCAAGCGGCTCGCGGCCGAGGCCGAAGAGGCCACGGCGAAGAAGGAGAAGGAGACCGCGGCCGCCAAGCGGGGCGAGGCCGCCCAGCACAAGAAGAACGCGGAAGCGGAGGCGACCAAGGCCGCCAACGCCAGGACCAAGGCCGAAGCCGCCGAGGCGACCGCGGTCGAGCGGAAGAACGGCGCCGTCAAGGCCCGCGACACCGCCAAGGCCAAGCGCGACGACGCCTGGGAAGCGGAGCAGAAGGCCGACGCCGCACGTGCCAAGGCCGACGCCAAGGCCGCCTACGCCGCTTCGCTCGACGCGGGCACGGAGGCCACCGCCGCACGCGCGGCCGCCGACCAGGCGGACACGTACGCGACCGCGGCGGAGACGGCGGCCGGCAAGGCGCGCGGCGAGGCCGACGCGGCGACGAAGGCCGCCTCAGAAGCCGATGCGGCCGCGACCCGCGCCGAGGCGGCGGCCAAGCGCTCGCGCGCCGACGCCGACGCCGCCCAGGCCGCGAAGCTGAAGGCGGACGCCGCGGTGAGGACCGCGACCAGCGCGGCCGCCGACGCGATCGCCGCCTCCGAGCGGGCCGCGTTCGACGCGCGGGCGGCCGTGTCCCAGGCCAATGAGGCGGACGCGCAGGCCAAGACGGCCAAGACCGAGGCGGGCAAGGCGAGCGTGGAGGCCGGCAAGGCCCGGGCCGCGGCCGCCAAGGCGGCGGGTTACGCGTACGTGACCGCCCAGGCCGCGGTGGACGCGGGCAAGTCGGCCGCCCAGGTCGCCAAGCCGGCGAACGACGCCGTCCAGCTCGGCTCGCCGTACGTCAGCACCGACTCGGCCGCCGGCCTGGTAGTGCTGAGCGGGCAGGCGTCGAAGAGCATCGCGGAACAGCAGAAGGCCATCGCCGACGCCCACGCCAAGAACGCGCAGGAGGAGGCCGCTTCGGCCAAGGTCCTCGCCGACCAGGCAGAGGGCGACACGAAGGCCGCGTACCAGCACGCCGCGAACGCCGCCAAGCACGCCTCGGACGCCCGTACCTACGCCAAGGAGGCCCTCGGCTACTCGGCGGACGCCGCGAAGTCGGCAGCCCTGGCCACCGCGTCACTGGCCCGCAGCACCGAGTTCGCCGGCCAGGCCGCAGCGGACGCCGTGGCCGCGGACCAGGCAGCCGGACGCTCCGAGGGCCACGCCAAGGCGGCCCGTGCATCCGCCGACCAGGCGGCCCTCGACGCGTCGGCGGCCCGCGCCGCGGCGACCCGGGCCGAACAGGACGCGAAGGCCGCCCGCGAGGCCGCCGACCGCGCCGGCGTCGCCGCTGCCGAGGCCGAACAGGCCGCGAAGGACGCCGACAAGTACGCCAGGGAAGCCCAGGAAGCCGCTGACCGGGCGGAGAAGGCCGCACAGGCGAAGCAGATCAACACCGGAACCGTCCCTGACGGAGTCGGCGGGTCCATCGGCAAGTTGTTCTACCTGGTCAACCGCACCGAGCAGATCGGCGATCCGCAGACCCTGAAGAAGACGGACGGCTGCGAAGGCTGGATCGACGCCCTCTTCTACAAGGGCGACTGCACGATGACCATCAAGATCCGGTACAAAGCCTTCCTCGACCTGTACCTGTGCACCGCGGACACCCCGGACCCGAAGATGGGCACCTGTCCGCCGGGTTCGACGCTGTACCTGGGCGAGTACCCGACGGACGAACTGTCCCAGGAGATCACGCACACCATCACGATCGGCGAGTACCAGTCGAACATCGACCCGGTCGACATCCTCTTCGGGCACTGGATCAAGTGCGCGCAGAAGTTGCCCGGCGGTGAGAGCGGCAGCTGGGGCGGATGCGCCTGGGCGGCCCTGGACGTCGCCCTGCTGTTCTCGGGCAAGATCCTCAAGCCCATCGTCGAGGGCATCACCGCCGTCGACGCCGCACTGCGCACCGGAATCGGCGTCGCCGACGCCCTGAAGGCGCTGCGGCAGCTGAGGCTCAACCCGGAGGCCCTGGCAGTCATCGAGCAGGAGGTCAACCTGGTCGAGGCCATCTTCACCTCCTGCAAGACGAACAGCTTCCCGCCAACCACACCAGTGCTCATGGCCGACGGATCGCATCGCCCGATCAGCTCCCTCCGGGTGGGCGACGCGGTACTGGCTGGCGACCCGGTCACCGGGGAGGTCAGCTCCGAGCCGGTCACCGACACCTTCCAGCATGCGGCCGGCCAGCTGGTCACCATCGGCCTCGCCGACGGCAGCAGCCTGGACACCACGCCCGGCCACAAGATCCACGCCGAGAAGCGCGGATGGATCCTCGCCTCCGAACTGCGTACGGGAGACCTGCTGCGCCGTCCGGGCGGCGAACTGGTCGCGGTGACGGATGTGCGCGGGCTGGCCGGCGGGGCCGGCCGGCAGGTGTACGACCTCACGGTCGGCGGCCTGCACACCTTCTACGTCCGCACCGAGGGTCCTCGCGCGTCGGACGTACTGGTCCACAACTGCCTCAGCCTCGCCGACGAACTCCTGCCGAACCTCCAGAAGTACAAGGACGAGATGCACACGCTCGGTGAGCATGTGAACGTGACATCGAGGGAAGCGTTCGCGCTGGCCGAGAGGAAACAGGGGCCGAACTCGGTGTGGACCAGCCAGGACATCGCCCAGCAGGCCATCGAGCATGTCTTCGAGGAATACTTCACCGTCATGAAGGAAGGCAAGCGGGTCAAGGACACCGAGAAGGTCAAGAGCTTCAACCAGAGGCTCGCCAAGGCGAGGGACGGCTCGATGTTCATTGAGATCAAGGGCAAATGGCCTGCTCATACCTCCCTGGGGAAGACATACCACCCGGACGGCGTGACGGTGCCCAACGCCGGTAACGGCGTGACGCTGCGACTGATGAAGGTGAAGGGTCACAGCAAGGGATACGCCATCATGTCCGCGTTCCCCACCGGGGTGGCTCCATGACCGGCGTACGCCCCGCGTACTACGAGCTCGGTTACGACGAGGACTTCGGCCTGACCGCCCTGACCGAACGCCTCGCCGTCGCCGGCCCGGACACCGGTCTGGCCGCCGCGATCGGCTGTGCGGAAGGGATCGCCGACCGGTCCGAGGGCGAAGAGGCCGTCGAACTGGGTGAGGACGCCCGCCGTCTGCTGGCTGCCGACCTCCCTGAACGAATCCTCTCCACTGTGTTGCAGGCCGCCTCCGGGCACGCCTTCGACCCGGCCGGCCACGGCATGTCCTGCCGTGGCTGGCTGGAGAGGACCTCGGAGGTCTCCACGGCACGGCTCCGGCAGGACAAGCGCTCCTACGCCCCGCCGCCGGTGCGGCCGGTGCGGGACGCAGAACTGTGCCGGCTGGTGGTGGCGGAGCTCGGGGCCGCGGCCCCGGCCCTGGTGCCGGACCTCGTCGACGCGCTGGAGCAGGTAGTGACCGGTGCCGACGGCGACCTCGGCATGCGGCTGTTCCTCCGCGCGCTCAAGGCCCAAGCCGTACCCGTCCCGTACGAGCAGTACCGTCGCCTGCTGGCACTGGGCTGGCGGTTCGGCTTCCCGCCTGCCGTCGTCCACGACGGCCTGGCCGTCGTCTGGCCCCCGGTCACCACCACCCGGCAGGGCATCGACGGGGACTTCGGCCTCTCCCGGCTCTCTGAGCAGTTCCCCGCAGTGTGGCCCCACCACACCCCCCGAGCCGCCATCGCACACGTCCTGACGCACGACGGGTACGAACGCCCTCCGGGCTCGGAGGCGGCCGTCTTGTGGGAGGACACCCGCCGGATGCTCGACTCCGGGCTGTCCGACGCCACGATCACCTTGCTGTGGCTGGCCGCGACGAACCGGGGCCATGGCATCGACCAGTTCGGCATCGGCGGCCGGGAGTGGCTGGAGCAGGTCGTCGAGGTGTGCGAGCAGCGCCTGGCCGAGGTGGCGCCCGGCTACGTCCTCGGGCCCCCGGCCGTCCGCACGGACGGCCGGGAGGCGGTCCTGCGGGAGCTCCGGGACCTCGCTCCCGTCACCGCGGGCACGGCGATCAGCCCCGCCTTCCAGCCCCTGGAGGGCGCCGCGGTGATGGACGCACTGGAACAGGTCGTCACCCGGGTCGACCCCGACCTCGGGTTCCGGCTGCTCCTGAGGGTGCTCGGGATCCTGCAACCACCGCTCACCGAGGAGCAGTACGCCCGCTACGAGACCCTCGCCGGCCGTTTCCAGTACAGCGGGGACCACCTCCTCTTCTCGGTCGACCACCTGGTGCAGCGCACCTGACGCACCTGCCCGACCCGGCTGTACCCAGAGCGCCCCTCCTCCCCGGAGGGGCGCTCGCCGCTTCCCGGCCCCTCGGGTTCGCCACCATGCCGCCGCCCGAAGGCGAACCGGTCCTTCTGGACCGCATCAGGGGATCTACGGCGTGAGCATGTCGTGGATGCAGCGGCGCAGCCCGTCGTCGCGGTCGACCGGCGCGATCCAGGGCACCTGCTGGAACAGGTCACGGTGCCGGCGGGTGCCGGGGTCGGTGAGGAGGGCGTGGAGCTCGTCGGGGGCGGGGCTGTCGACCAGGCACAGCCAGGCCAGGCCGGCGCCGATGCGGACATGGGGCGGCTGGCCGGGATCCGACCACAGGTCCCGCACCCAGTCGCGAGCAGGTCCGTCCTGGTGTTCGCGGGCGAGTTGCGCGATCGCCAGGACCAGGCTGACCTGGACCGCCGGGTCGTCCTCGACGACCAGCCGGTCGTGCAGGGCGGAAGAGATGCGCGGCACCCCACCGGTCGCCAGTGCGAGGACGAAGGCGGCCGCGGAGCGGACCTCCGGATCGGGGTCGGGGAGCAGCGACAGCGGCAGGTGCAGGTCGCTCGTGATGGCGTCGCGGGCGGCCTGGATCGTCCAGTCCACCGGGCAGTCCACAGGACCGATCACGAGCGGGTCCTCGGCGACCCGGAGGAGGCCCTCACGCGTACCGTCGCCGAGGTGCTGGCAGCGTCCGCTCACCGCGACCAGGGTCAACGTTTCCGCTCGGAGCCCGGGGTGCCCGGTCGCGGCGATCCGGAGCAGGAACGGCACTGCCAGCGCTGCCACCTCGATCGTGCTGCCTTGGTGGTGCACGGTCGTCCACAGGCGCCGCAGCGCCCGGCCTGCGCTCTCGGCGTCGTCGTGGGCAAGCATCCTGAGGAGACCGGGGACTTCATCGCCCGGCCCGTAGAAGTGCGGGAACCGCTTCCACGGGATCCCGTCGTACCGGAACCCGTCCTTGGCCTCCCGCGGGATCGCGCCCAGGACCGCGCGCACGTCGCAGTCCGCGCCCGCCCACGCCTCCGGCCAGTTGGCCCAACGGTCCTCGTCCGCAGCCTGACCTTGCGACACCACAGCCCCTCACCCTCCGTCGGCCCGCGGGCCGGCACCGAATGCGGGCCGCCCGGGGGCGCTGGCTCAGTCGGTCAGCCGGCTCAGTCGGTCAGCCGGTGATCGAGAAGAAGATCGAGCCGTCCTCGGCCCACCACCAGGCGCCCTGGCCCTCCTTCCACTCCGAGGCCCAGCCGTCAAGGGCCTTGATGAGCTCCTCCAGGTCGTACCGGAGGTCGGCGTCTATTCGGTCCAGCACCGCCCGGTACGCATCCACCGCGGGCCCGGCCTTCGCCAGCGGCCAGCACCCGATTTCCGGTGAGCCGTCCAGGGGGTGGGGAAGGTGGAAGGCGATCTCCGAGGGCGGGCCGCTGAAGACGTACTGGTAGGGCAGCAGGTCTGCCGGGACGCCTTCCGCGCGCAGCGCGTCGTCCAGAGCCGAGAAGAAGGTGACCGGACTCCGGTAACTCGCCAGGGTGGCGCTGTCACTGGCGTTGTGGTCGATGATGATCTGGAGGGCCGCGTAGTAGGCGCACCCGGCGTAGTCGGCGGAGGAGTCGGCCCGACCGGCGATCAGCTCCTCCAGCGCGTCCGGGACCGACAGCCCCCAGTCCACGCCCTGGCGATCGAGACTGCCCTGACGCGCCTGTGCCCTGTCCCGCATGGACCCCAGGCGTCGTGCTTCGTCGGCGGTCAGGTCCCGTGCGGGCACGAAGCGCATGACCTCGCCGCGGTTCGCCATGCTGTAGTTCACAACCTTGCTCATGGGGCCATGCTGCCAAAGGGCACTGACATCCCCGGTGCAGGGGACCGCAACGCCGGTCAGGTGCGACGGCCTCGATGTGACCGGGTGCGAATCCCTCAGTGGGCAGTACCCGTTGGGGAGGGAGCAGGGCGGCGCGCCCGTCAGGCGTCCGGGGCGGGTTGCGGGGATTGTCCGGGTCTCTCCGATGAGTTCCCTGTGACCTCCCTGCGGGCTTCCTTAAGGGAACGTGAAGTGGCCTTCCCGGCTGCCATTTCGGCTGATCACCGACCTAAGCTCGGCGGAGTCCCCTCGTCCCCTTCTCTTGTGAGGTGTTACCGGCATGAGCCGCAACCGAACTCCCGAAACGTCGCCCCGTACCGAGGCGCGGCGGCGGAAGGCGGTGCGCACCCGCATCGTGCTCGGGGTCACCGCGGCGGCCGCGGCGGTTGCGGTCGGGGTGGCGGTGGCCGACTCCAGCGGTGACACCCGTACGGACCGGCGGGCCGACACGGCCGGTACGAAGGCCGGGTCGGGGACCTCGGGCGCGGCCGGCGGCGTCGGCACCGCCTCCGCCACCACCGACGCCCCCGCGCCCACCGCGAGCGCCTCGGCCTCGGCCTCGGCGAGCGCGAGCCCGTCCGGTGCGCCCGCCGCCGGCTCCTCGGGATCCCCCACTCCTGCGAAGCCGGCGGCGGGAGGCGACACGGGCGGCGACGGCTCGGCGCCGACCCAGGCCGACAAGCCCGCGGGCAAGCCCGCCGCGGCCACGGGCGGCGGCTCGGGCTCCGGCTCGGGCGGCTCGAGCGGCGGCTCCGGCGGATCGCGTGGCTCCGGCGGCTCGAACGGCGGCTCCGGCGGCTCGGGCGGCTCAGGCTCCGGCGGCTCAGGCTCCGGCGGCTCGGGCTCCGGCGGCGGGACCGTCGACGCCGGCGCCGAGTCCGCGGTCCTCTCCCTGGTCAACAAGGAGCGGGCGGCCGCCGGATGCGGCCCGCTGACCGCGAACGCCAAGCTGAGCAACGCCGCCCGCGCGTACAGCGACACGATGGCCCGCAGCGGCGTCATGTCGCACACCGGCCCCGACGGGTCCACCATGACCAGCCGCGTAGAGGCGGCCGGCTACGCCTGGTCCGGCCTCGGCGAGAACATAGCCCGCGGCCAGGCCGACGCCGCCGCGGTCATGAAGGCGTGGATGAACAGCTCCGGCCACCGGGCGAACATCCTCAACTGCTCCTTCAAGGAGATCGGCATAGGCGTCCACCAGGGCGACGGCGGCCCCTGGTGGACGCAGGACTTCGGCAGCCCGAGGTAGCCGGTCCTGCTTCCGCGTACGCCCCCGTACGCACACCCCCCAACGGCCACGTCCTCCGCCCCGTCAACGGGTACGGAGGACGTCGGCGTTCCCGGAACCGGCCGGCGGAACGGTACCCGGAACGGGCCCTCGGAACGCGCCCTCGAAACCGGAACCGGAACGAAGGGGGAGGCGGTGAGGGAGCCGCCCGCGCGTCGGCCACTATGGGGCGGTGCCTCGTATTCCGCGTTACCTGCTCATATGGCTGTCGTGCACGGCCGCCAGCGTGACTGCCGTGCTCGCCACGGTCCAGTTCGTGGTCGGCACGACCCGGCACACGCCCCCGGTCGCGCGGTCCGCCCCGACGGTCATCGACACGCCCCCGGCCTGGACGGCGGAGAGCTCCTCCCCGGCCGCGCCGTCCCCGAGCCCCTCCGTCAGCGCCTCCCCGAGCACGTCGCCGAAGCCGTCCTCCGCGGCCCCGACCCCCGTCAAGGCCACGTCGGCGGCCCCGCGGAACACGGACACGAAGGACACCGTCGACTGCGGCCAGGGCGGCGCCGGCCTGCACAGCATCCCCGCACAGGGGGGCAAGGTCACCGTGCGGTACGGCAGTCGGGGCGTGTGCCTGATCTCCGCGATCCCCGGCCGCGGCTTCAAGGCCACCACCTCGCAGACGGCGGACGACACCCTCACGGTCACGTTCAGCGGTGACGGCCACCAGTCGGTCGTCACGGCCACGATCACCCCGTCGGCGAAGGCCAGCGTCCGTGAGACCTCCTTCTGACCGGATCCGCCCTCACCGCCGCCGGAGGATACGTCCGTTCCCTCCGGGTTCCGGCGAAGCGGAACGTGAGCTCTTCCTTAGGGCAACCTCAAGATCGCTCCGAGGGGGTTCCGGCGGCGCCGAGCCGACCTATGCTCGCGTCAGCCGAGCGGCCCTCGGCGCCGGAACGTGCCGGACGCGACGCCCGGCGCGGCGTCGGGCCGCCGGATTCACCGCGCCGGAAGGCGTTTCGGCCTTCCCGCGACCCGAACCGTGACTTGGGGTGTCTTCGCCATGAGTTCTCGCATGCTCCGACCCGTCCGCTGCGCCGCCCCCCTGAAGATGCGCCTCCCGCTCGTCGCCGCGGCCCTGGTCGCGGCGGGGCTGACCACCGCCTGCGGGCCGTCGTCCCAGCCCGCCGGATCCGCCGCGCCCGCACCGGCCGGACAGTCCGCGCGGTCCCTCCCGTCGGAGACGGCGTCCGCGACCGCCTCCGTCGGGGCGTCCCCGACCGCGTCGGCCCCACCGTCCCCGACGGCCTCCCCCTCCGCGAGCGCCGCCACCCGGCCCGCGTCCTCGCCCACCCCCTCACGCGCCCCCTCGCGCGCCCCGAGCGGGTCCACCGCCGGCGGCAAGCCCGAAGCCTCCACCGCCCCCGCGCCGGCGCGCATACCCGGCCCCGGATACGACGCTTCCGCCGACGCCCGGCAGCAGATCGAGGCGGCGCTGCGCGCGGCCAAGGCCGACGGGCGGACGGTGCTGCTGGACTTCGGCGCCAACTGGTGCGGCAACTGCAAGGCCGCCGACAAGGTGTTCGCCCAGCCGGCCACGGCGTCGATCCTGGGCGCCGACTACCACCTCGTCAAGATCGACATCGGTGGCGGCAGCTCCGCCAACTCGGCACTGCTGCGCACGTACAGCCCCTCCGGCGGGACCTACACCATGCCCGTCCTGGTGGCGGTCTCCTCCTCCGGCAAGGTGCTCACCGACACCCACGCCACCGGCAACCCCTCGCTGACCTCGGACGGCATCAACTCCTTCCTGCGCACATGGGCGTCATGAGACGACCGCGCCTGCGCTCCGCCGCCGTACCGGCCCTGGCCGGACTCGCGGTGGCGGCCTCGCTCGTCCTCGCCGGGCTCACCACGGACGGCCAGGCCGACGGCGCCGACGACGGCGACGGCGGCCGCGCGGACGCGCCCGGCACGGCGGGGCGGGCGGCCCCCGGCGGGGTACGCGCGGCGGCCGGGGCGGGCGTCGTGGCCCCCGGCACCCGGCAGGACGCGCCGGCGCTGGCCGGTGCCGACCTGGACGGGAAGCCGGTCAGCCTCGCCGGGTTCCGGGGCCAGGTCGTCGTGGTCAACGTATGGCGTTCCCGGTGCGGGCCCTGCCGGGCGGAGGCCGACGACCTGGAGCGCCTGAGCCGGCAGACCAAGGGCCAGGGGGTGGCGTTCCTCGGGATCAACACCCGGGACGGGGACCGGGCGGCCGCGCAGTCGTTCGTCCGTACGCATGGCCTCGGCTTCCCCAGCCTCCACGATCCGGAGGGCGACCTGCTGCTCCGCCTCCCGCCCGGACTGCTCGACCCGCGGGCGATCCCCTCGACCCTCGTGATCGACCGGTACGGCCGCATCGCCGCCGGGATCGGGGGCGCGGTCACCGCCGAGGAACTGCGGCCCCTGCTCGCCCGCGTGGCGTCGGAGCCGGAGCGCCCGCAGGACCAGCCACCGGAGCCGGCGCAGCCGCAGGACCACGTACCGGAGCCGGCGCCGTGACGGCCGGCCCCGGGGGTACTCGCCGCCACGGACACCGCGTCGCTCGGCACGTACGTGCACAGATGGACGAGAGAGATGACGAGGCACGCATGAACGGTTCCGCCTACCCGCGAAACGTACGGCACCCCCGGCCGGTCCGGATGACGGCCGCAGTGGCCACCACGGCCACAGCGGCCGCCATCGCCGCCGTGACCGCGCTCGCCGGGTGCGGACAGCAACCCGACCGGAGCGCAGACGCCGTCCCCACCACCCGGTTCTCCGAGAACGGCGTCACCGTCACCCTGTCGGTCTCCGACTGGCGGGCCTCCAAGGGCACGCTGACCGCCGTCTTCACGCCCGAGAAACCGGGCTTCCACCTCTACAGCACCGATCTGCCGGCCACCGGCGTCGAGGGCGTGGGCCGGCCGACCGCCGTGGCCGTCGCCGGATCCCTGAAGCCGGCGGGCGAGCTCGCCGCCACCTCCGCGGTGCACCCGATCCGCCTGCCCGGCGTCGACGCCCCCGTCCCCGTCTACCCGGACGGCCCGGTCACCACCACCCTGCCCGTCCGCGCCGACGGCACCGGCGAGGCGACGGTCCTGCTCGGTTACGCCAGCTGCAGCACCCGGGAGGGCTGCACCATCCCCGTCGCCGACCGTCCCGTACGCCTGCGCATCACCGGCGACGGCCCGGTGTTCGACGCCCCCTAGAGTGTCCGCATGCCGAGCGTCCTGGTCGTGGAAGACGACCCCAGCATCCGCCAGTCACTGATCGAGGTCCTGGCGGAGCACGGGTACGCCGTGCGCAGCGTGGGCGACGGGTTCGGCGCGCTGCGCGAGGTCACCCAGACACCCGTCGACGCGGTGGTCCTCGACCTGGGGCTGCCCGATCTGGACGGCGGGGACGCGCTGCGCATGATCCGGGGCATATCGTCCGTGCCCGTGCTGGTGGCCACCGCCCGCGACGACGAGGCGGAGATCATCAAGCTGCTCAACGCGGGCGCCGACGACTACCTGGTCAAGCCGTTCTCGGGGGGACAGCTCATCGCGCGCCTCTCGGCGGTCCTGCGGCGCACCAGCCACGTGCCGCCCGCAGCCGGCGCCGCGGCCGGAGCCCCGGTCGCGCCGGCGGCGGACCCGCTGCGCCCCACGACCGTCGGCGAGCTGGCGGTGGACCCGGGGGCGCGCACCGCGTACCTGGCGGGCCGGGAGCTGCGGCTGACGCGCCGGGAGTTCGACCTGCTGGCGTTCCTGGCGCACCACACCGGCCAGGTCGTCTCCAAGCGCCGGCTGCTGACCGAGGTGTGGCGGGAGCCGTACGTGGACGACCAGACCGTCGACGTGCACCTGTCGTCCCTGCGCCGCAAACTCGGTGAGCGCGCGGCGGCTCCGCGCTACCTGCTGACGGTGCGCGGCGTCGGCATCAAGCTGGTGGCCCCCAGGTGAGGCGCTCGCTGGCCGGAGTGGCGCTCGCCGTGACCTCCATGGTCGCCCTCTCCTTCCTCATACCCCTGGCCGCCCTCGTGATGTCGCTGGTCAAGGAGCAGGGCGTGACCGCGGCCGAGCAGCAGGCGGCCGCCCTGGCGCCGGTGCTCACGCTCACCACGGATCCGGCCGCCCTGCGGGAGTCGGCGGCGAGCCTGGACGCGGAGGAGCGCCTGGTCGTCCATCTCCCGTACGACGGCGCCCTCGGCCCGTCCCGGGCGCCCGCGGCCCTGCTCGAACGGGCCCAGCGGGGCCGGGAGTCCATCTCCCAGGAGATCCCGGACGGCTGGATCTGCCTGCAGCCGGTGGTGCTCGCCGACGACCGGGTCGCGGTGATCGAGAACTTCGTCCCCGAGGCGGAACTGACCCGCGGCGTCGCACAGTCGTGGGCGGTCATGGCCTTCCTCGCCGTGGGACTGATCGCCGGTTCCGTGCTGGTCGCCGACCGCCTCGGCGCGAAGGTCGTACGGTCCTCCAGGCGGCTGGCGCAGGCCTCGCACGCCCTCGGCCAGGGTGACCTGGAGACCCGCGTCGACCCCATGGGCCCCAGGGAGCTACGGGACGCGGGCGTCGCCTTCAACGCGATGGCCCACCGCATGACGCAGCTGCTCGCCGTCGAGCGGGAACTGGTCGCGGACCTGTCCCACCGGCTGCGCACCCCGCTGACCGCCCTGCACCTGGCCTCCGAACGCATGGCCGGTACGCCGGAGTCGGCCAGGGTCGAGGCGGCCGTCGCCGAACTGGAGGCGGAGCTGCGGGCCATCATCGCGGCGGCACGCACCCCGCTCGCCGTCGGCCCGATGGGCCAGGGCATGCTCGGGACGGAAACCGCCCCGGGCCACCCGCCCTCCGCCCCGCGCTGCGAGGCCGCCGAGGTCGTGCGCCGCCGCACCGCCTTCTGGTCGGTGCTGGCGGAACAGCAGAACCGCTCCTGCGCCCTGGACCTCACCCAGGAGCCCACGGCCGTCGGCCTCTCCGACGACGACATCGCCGCCGTGGTGGACGCGCTCATCGGCAACGTCTTCCGGCACACGGCGCCCGGGACCCCGCTCGGCGTCCAGGTCCTGCGCACGGCCCAGGCCGTCGAGCTGGTCGTGGAGGACGGCGGACCGGGCATCCCCGAGCCGGACCTGGCCCTCTCGCGCGGCAGCAGCACCGGGTCCACGGGACTGGGGCTGGACATCGCGCAGCGGGCGGCGAGCGCCACGGGCGGCTCGATGCACATCGGCACCGGCCCCCTGGGCGGCGCCCGCATCACCGTAACCTTCGCCCTGGCCACCCCACCCCCACCCACCCGCACCCCCCGCCTCCCCCGCCGCCGCAGGTAGCCGGCGGCGCAGCAGGGTCCCGTGGTCAAGCGGGGGCGCGTCCTGGAGGTCACCAAGCAGACCAACTCGGCCCGATCCCGGCCTCGCGCGCGGTCCGTCCCTAGGGCCGCGCTGACCCCGGTGGCCGAATCCCAGGCAGCCTCCAGCGGGCCGGCAGAGATCCCGGACGTGACCAGCGTGGAGATCGACGGCCGTGGATACGTCGTGGCCTACACCCATGGCCTGCGTGGCAAGGACCAGCTGCACGACGGCGCGGAGATCGTCCGCCTCGCGGTCTTCCGGGCGGACGCGAAGGGGGAGTCGGTCAAGCCCCTGCGGGAAATCGACATGCCCGTGTCGGCCGACCCGTGGCGTCGATGCCCTCGGGTGTGAGGGTCTCGCTGAAGTAGCGTCCGGGATGCCGGATCCTCCTCCGCCACCTGGATTTCGCCAGGCCCACCGGAAGGCCTCAAGTCCGACTGGGCCGCGGGCAGAAGGGTGCCTCCGACAACGATCCCACCCGCGACTACCCGGTCAGGAAACGGCACAACGGTGCTCACCCAGTTGAACCTGAACAGCCCCACCTGTGACTCCAAGGCCCTTGAGGCGGGGACGGACGTCCCCTTCTTCCACACCGCAGACGGAGCGGGCGTGTTCCTCACCCGCAATGCGGACAAGACCCTCCTCCTGTCCGTTCGCAGACCGGCCCGTCCCTGAACGGCCCCGCCAAGACGAGTCGCCACGCCCGCGAGCAGGCGACGGCTGACCTGGCCGTACGATCCCAGCCCGGGGGACTGGAACACCAGCGGACAGATCGTGGCAGAGAGGAACCTGGTGCCGTGGAAGACTTCACCGAACAAGAACTGTGCGACGTGGTCGCGGCAGCGAATTCTCCGGATTGGTCCGTGAGAGCCGCTGCAGGACAGCGCCTGGCGGCAGCGTCTCAGGTTGAGAGCGTCGCCGGTGTCCTGCACCGTCTCCTCCTGGATGCCCACGACACCGGAGTGATTTCGGATACCGCTGTGGCTCTGCTGGCCCGGCGGGATCTGGCCGGCCTACGCGTCGTGCTCGCAGCCCGTGCTGTCGCGTCTGACCAGGGAACCGCTGATCAGCTCGATGCGGAGCTCGACGTCGACCCACGCTGGGCGACCGGACAGGACTGCGACGAGCTGATCACGCAGCTCCGAACACTGGCATCGGATCGAGACCCCGGGATCCGCAGCGAGGCCCGGTGGCGACTTGCACTTCGTCGCTGACTGTCCCATCTCATGAGATCTTGCGGAGACAGGGTCGCTGACCTGCGGGCTGACAGTGTGAGTCGAGACTCAGGCCAGATGGAACGAGCGTCTGGAGAGCAGCGGACGGAGTCGAGTGCTCGCCCCACCGATCATGGCGGGGGAGGGGAGTCCTGAGCTGGCCTCCGTCAGGATCGGCATCGAAGATGGCAGTCTGCGGACCAAGCCGATGGCCAACTTCGTGACCGGGAGCTGGCAGCACCGAATCCGTGGAGAATGGCCAGGAAAGCGAAGAATCGGGTTCTTCATATGTCCAGCCGGTTTCGGGGAACTGCTCGAGCAGGGCAGAGAGGGACATCGCCTGATGGATGGCAGATGACCAGTCCTGACCGGAGACGTCCAGTAGCACCAGCGGCGGGTCGGTTCTGGCACAGATCTCGGGGAGCAATCGCGGCGCGTCACCTCGGTGTTCGATCGTGAGGGGCTGGGTCCAGTGATGCTGCGGCCGTCATCTCAGGTGATTTTGAACCGTTGAGGCCCGATCGTCGCTCATTGCGGTGTAGACGGTCACGATCGAGGCGACAGCTTCAACTTCGGCCGGTCCAACGATCCGCAGCCACGCGAGCTCGCATAGTCCGCCGAACCGCCGGACACGATCAGCGGCGTCCGCAGGCCGTGGATTCGGGAGCACCAGAAGGTGGATCAAGGAGATCTCGTCGACGAAGCTGCCGGCGATCTCCCGGGGCCTGACGACGCGACCGGAACGACGGGGTGGACACCGACCAGAGGGTCCGCCGAAGCGTGGGCGTCCGCCAGGGCGGCGGCCACCGCGTCCACGAGCGGGTCGGGGGTGTCCGCGCGGCGGGCCAGCACCAGGCGGCTCGGCGGATGGCCGTCGAGGGGGACGAACGCGAGGCCAGGGCGCGCGTGCCGGCGCGCGGCGCCGGCCGGAAGTATCCCGGTCACCCCGTCCCACACCACCGCGTGCAGGCATTCCTCGACGGACGCCACCACCGGGCCGGGAGTGTCCTCGTCAGCCGCGAGCCAGTACGCGCGCCACCGCGCGTCCGTCCCGGCCGGCAGCCGGAAGCGCGGCCTCCCCGCGAGTTCCCGCACGTGCAGCCGCGACCGTGCGGCGAGTGCGTCGCCCGCGGGCAGCACCGCCACCAGAGGCTCGACACCCAACTGACGTACAGTCAGTCCCGAGATGTCGAAGGGGAGACGGGTCAGTACCAGGTCGGCCCGACGCTCGCGCAGCCCGCCCGTCGGATCGGTCACGGGCGCCTCGTACAGCCTCAGACGCAGTCCGGGGCGGGTGTCGCGCAGTACCGCGAGCGCCGCCGGGCAGGAGTCCAGGCCGGCGCCGGCGACGGCGCCCAGGACGACCTCGCGTTCGGACTCCGCGGCCCGCACCCGCTCGCGGGCGCGCTCGGCCCGGGCCAGCAGGTCGCGGGCCTCCGGGAGCAGGACCTTTCCTGCCGCCGTCAGGCGCGCACCGGTCGGGATCCGGTCGAACAGACGGCACCCCAGGTCCGCCTCCAGATCGCGGATCCGGCTGAGGGGCGGCTGGGCGAGGTGGAGTCGCACGGCGGCGCGGCCGAAGTGGCCCTCCTCCGCGACCGCGACGAAACAGTGCAACGCCCTCAAGTCCATGACCGGCCACGATACCGACAACGGCACCGCCCCCGCGGAATCGGTCTTGGACGCGGGGGCGGGGTCCGGGATGAGGTGGAGACGTTGCACCCCCATCGACTTCCCGAGGAGTACCATGTACGCGCACCCCGACGACCTCCACCGCGCCCGCTCCGTGGGCGCCGCCGCGGCGCCCGAATTCGCGGCCTGGCTCGCCTTCCAGAACGCGGTCGACCGCGAGGACGGCGCCGTCCCCCGCCGTTACCGCGAGCTGATCTCCGTGGCCGTCGCCCTCGTCACCCAGTGCGCGTACTGCCTTGACGTCCACACCGCGGCCGCCCGCAGGCATGGCGTCACCGCCGAGGAACTCGCCGAGACCGCGTTCGTCACCGCCTCGGTCCGGGCCGGCGGAACCCTCGCCCATGCCCTCCTCGCCGACCGCCTCTACGAACAGCACGGCCACCACGACCCGTCCGCCACCTCCGCGAGCGCGACCACCCCCTCCGGCTGACGGCCACCGGTCCGGCTCTCCGGCAACGGACCCAGCATTCCGGCGAGGCAGCCGTGGCCGGCCAGGATGCCGGCGTCAACCGGACCTTCGGGGCTTGAAGGTGGCCGTGAGGCCGGTGATTCGCGGAACGCGGGTCGCCATCTGAGACGTGATCCAAAAATGCTGGTCCAGCGGCGGTCGGCGCGGTTACCGTCGGCCGCTGCCTGCACACGCACCCGGGGGACCCATGCCTGCACACACGTCCAGACCGATCACCGCCCTGACGGCCGCCGTCCTCGGTATCTTCCTCGTCCCGGGCTGCGGGGCTGGGCACGACCCGGGCGCGGCAGGCGGGTCCGCGTCGGCGGGCAAGCATACCTCGGTGGCACCCCTGACGGTGGCCCAGCTCAAGGACGCGGCCTTGATGGACGCCGACGTACCGCAGGTGAAGGCGGAGATGAACGCGCAGGAGGTGAAGCACCAGCCCAGCACGTTCCCACCGGTATCGGAGCCCGCCTGCCGGACCTACCTCGACATCAGCACCGGCGAGCGGTCGCACGCGCGTGTCGAACAGCTCTACGACTGGAAGGACGACATCTATCCTGGCCACTCCACGCTCGCCTCCTACGAAGCGGGCGCGGCGGAACGGGACTTCGCGGAACTCAAGAAGGCCCTCGCTGCCTGCCGGACCTTCGAATTCGAGAACTGGACGGGCAAGCACACGGTGTCGATCACGGTGGAAGCACCACCGCCGTTCGGGGACGAAGCGGTGACCCTGCGGGAGCACGTCCCCCTACGGGACGGACTTGCCGGCGACAAGCAGGTGACCGTCGTAAGGGCCGGGAACACCATCGCGACCTTCACGCGGCTCGACATCGGACGAAGCTCCTTCTTCCCCACCGGCCTGATCGAGCGCCAGGTCGGGCGCCTCAACAACGTGCAGCAGAACGCCGTCTCCGCTGACGGGGCCGCCCGGGGCGAAGGGAATGGATGACCCGCCGCTCGGGTGATTTCTGTGCGGGCGAGGTCACGAGGAGGGCGGACTGGAGGTCGTCGCCGGCGAGCTCACCGAGCTCACTCACTGCGGCCTGCGTCATCCCGGTTGTCCTCCGTCCTGCGTCAGCGGTACCCGCCCGAGATGTGCGCCGAGCGGTGCGCGGCACGGGCGGCGTGGCCACCGTATTGGTCCGCACGGGCGACGGCTGTTGAACTTCGCCCTGTACGAACGGCGCGAATTGCGCGCGGGTCAGGAGCTCGGCGTGGGCGCGGGTGTGGCGTCCAGGGAGTCGAGGAGCTCGCCGAAGGTGAGCTTGGTGTCGTCGTACTCGAAGGTCATGGCGGCGGCGAGAACCTCCCACCGGCCGGTGCTGCGGCCGCAGTGCTCCAGCAGGGTCGTCAGCGCCGCCTCGGGTTCGTTGCGGGAGAGGATCTCGTCGGCGGGGATCTGGCGCGAGGGCAAGGGCCGGCCCCCGCGGCCGGTGTTCATCGTCTGCCCGCACCTGGAGACGGTGGCACTGGACCAGGACGGCGGCGATGGCTGGAGCGTGAACAGCCCGCCCCCTGGTCCCTCACGAGCCCCAAGACGTCGCGGAGGAGATCCTGCGCGACGGCTGGCGGACCATCTTGAACCGCACCGACACCCTCGCCGCCGAATGCGCCCGCCTCGGACAGGTCCTCGGTGGAAGCCGATACTTCCCCGGCTCTTGCAAGGTCACCGTCGATCCGTCTTCCTGCGCGCAAGCCGCGCAGTGGGTGTTCCGGCTCCAGCCCAGCCCCCGTTTCGCGCTCGCTGCCTATCTCGGCGACGAGCGGGAGCGCAACATCCTCGTCGACCCCCTGACCGACATGCCGGCCGCGCACACCCCCAGCGGACAGATCGAGACCGTCGCCCCCAGCGGCTGCCGGCACACTCCCCGCCCGCCACCCTGACCATCGGCCCGGGGGTGGGCCACATGCCGGCCGCGTACGGAAAGTACCGCACGCCGATCGGCTGCGGCCTGTCATCGACGAACGCGCAGGGTCACCGGGCCCAGGCGGAGGCCTCCGGACGAGCGGGTCGGCTGCTGCGGGAGGCAGTCGAGGTCACTGCCGGCGCGAACGCAGCCCGCGACTACCGGCCCCGGCCCAAGCGCACGGTGACGCGCCCGGTGCCGGACCGCGAAAGGCGGCCACGCCGGGTGAGCTTCCGATGGCGGGCGTGGTCCAGGAAGCTCTCCCTGAGCACGCCCGAGCCGTTCTGGCGGACCCTGCGTGGCCCTCGTTGAGGACACGCCTGGTGGAGGTCGAGCGAGCGGGCGAAGACCCTGTCGATGTGCTGGTAACGGTCGCCCGGCGAAGAGAGTCGTCCTCGGTGGAGTCCATCGCCGGGGTGCTTACATGGCGCCTGGACGAATGGCGCAAGCAGCGCAACACGACTGCGGACGCCTCCGGCAGGAGCCCGTCGTCGACAGCGGGGGGCGGCACGGGAGGAGGCGCCGCACCCATCCGTAAGGCGGCGGCGCCTGCACCGAAGCGCAGGCCGCCCGGCGACGAGCAGCGCAAGGGTCCGAGGCGGGCCCGCTAACGAGGGGAGACGCGCAGATGGCAACACCCGAACACGGCGAGCCATTTGCCGAGGCCGCGGGCGAGGCGGTACAGACCGCCGTCATGTCGGTCCGGCTGGTCATGGACATCGCGGATGCCGTACGGCGGCATCAGCAGTGGCAGAGGAAGGGTGCGGAGGAGGAGTGGCCGCCAGCCGAGAAGGCGGCCGAGGACGCGAGGGAGACATTGAAGGACCTGCTGCCGCCGGACATGTCCGTAGCGCTGGTGGGCGCGGCGGACTGGCCGCAGCTGGCGCAGCAGCTCATGGCGCTCAAGAACGCGGGCGTGGACCTGGAACAGCTGCTGCCGAGGGTCGGCGAGATCGCCGTGACCGTGCGGGACGCAGTGGCGGTGAACGTGGAGCGGGTGGCCAAGGAGGGCACGGGGCGGTGGGAGAAGATGCTCCGTGAGACGCTGCCCGCAGGCCCGGTGAGGGAGGCGATCCTGTCTTCCCCGACGTGGCCCGACATCGCAGCGACGATGGCGCGGCTGGACGAGCACGGTGTTGACGTGCGGAAAATTCTTGCGTCCCCGCACGACGAAGGCCTCGGTGTCGATCAGGCGGTCACGAAGGTGCTTGCGGCCGGCGAGGTGCCGACGACGAGCCGTGACGCGCTGCTGTCGTACGGGCCGCTGACGGAGGGGCTAGACCTCCCGCCGAATCTCGACTTGTCGGATCGGGAGCGAGCGTTTCGACAGCTGGCGATCTCGCCACAGGACAACGAGAGCTTCATGCGGATGGTGCGGGAGGCGATGCCGGGCAGGGACCGTGAGGCTGACCTGATGTTCGCCCATAAGCACTGGCCTTTGGTCGCTTCGCGGATGGCGAAGATGGAGGATGCGGGCCAGCCGGTCCGGCAGCATCTGGCCGGGCTGGTGAAGGACACCTCGTGGGAACAGGCGCGTGGCGGGCAGCTGGGTTCGCGGCTGGTGCAGGCGACCGCCGCCGTTCTGCGTCATCCGGCGGGGGAGCCCCCGGCAGCGGGACGTCCCAAGGTCAGCACGGCGGCCGCCCGGTCACAGTCTTCGACCGTGGGCCCTACTAAGGCGCAGGCGGCCAAGGGAGCGGCGCCTGCCGAGCCGGGGGTGGCTGCGCATCGGGAGGCCGGGCCGGCGGCGAAGCAGGGCAAGACCCGGTAGTTTGTGCTCGGAGACGACGTGTGCCGCAGACGTTTCGGGTCTGCGGCACACGTCGTTTCCGGGGTGGTGAGGGCTCAGGGCCGGGTGGCTCCGAAGTAGTCGCCCTCGGGCATGGCGGAGCTGATGGGCTGGACTTCGACCTGGCGGCCGGTGCGCGGTGCGTGCAGCACCTTGCCGTCTCCCGCGTAGATGGCGACGTGGTAGATGGAGCTGACCCCGCCGTGGGACCAGAAGAGCAGGTCGCCGGGCTGGAGGTCGTTGCGGGATACGGGCCGGTGGGCGGTGGCGCTGTACTGCGCGTCGGCGACGCGTGGGAGCTGGAGGCTGGGCCAGTAGGCGTACTGGACGAGGGAGGAGCAGTCGAAGCCGGCGGTGGAGGAGGCGGAGCAGCTGCCGTTGAGGTAGCCGTTGAGGCCGTCGCAGAAGCCGGTGGTGGGGCCTGAGGGGCCGCCGCCGCCCCACGAGTAGGGAGTGCCGATGCGGCCTGCGGCTCGGCGTACGGCGTCGGGGCCGGCGCCGGTGCCCGCGACCTGGAGGAGCCCGGCGCCCTCGAAGCGGGGGATGTCGCGCAGGATTTCCTCTACGTAGTCGTAGGTCTCGGAGTTGGCGAAGGAGCGGGGAGGTACGCCGCGGTACTCCTGGACCCAGCCCCATCCGGCGTTGTATCCGGCGAGGGCGAGGGCTCGCGGGTCGCCGCCGTATCCGGAGTTCTTGGCGTCCTTGAGCAGGGAGCACATCAGGCGGCCCTGGGCCATGAGGGCGTCGCCGATGTCCCAGGGGGAGTTGCTGCCGTTGCCGTCCTCGTCGCGTCCCCAGGTGGCCCAGGTGTCGGGGATGAACTGGGCAGGTCCCTGGGCGTTGGCCCAGGAGGTGGCTTCGGCCTTGCTGGTCTTGAAGGCGGACTCGTGAAAGAGCTGGGAGGCCAGCAGTGCCGGGGTCATCTCCGGTTCCGGGCAGGCTGCGTCGGCTTTGAAGATCCATGGCCGGAATTCGACGGGTACGTTCTGGAGCCCGCCGCCCCCGTCAGTGAGCCCGGCGGCCTTTGCGTCGGCGTCGGTCAGCACTACCGCGAAGACCGCGGCGACCGGCATTACGACCAAAGCTGCCGCCGCAATTGCGGCGCCGATGGCCACCTTCATGTATATCCCCCCGCAGGTTATTTGTCTTTGCTGCCGCATATTCGATTGCTGTATGGAGTGGCTGTGCCAATGAGATGGTGTTTCCTTTGGAGCTCCAGTGGGGTCGGTTTCCGGTCAAGTGTGCGGAGTTGGTAGGTTGGCGATCTTGAGCTGGTCGAGCCGACTGCCACCGCACAGGGTCCCGCTGTGAGGCAGGATCCCGCAGGCGGCAGGGGGTGTGACGTAGGGTCAGCGCGGACTTGTCTCGGGGTTCGTGTAGGGGAATGTCGACATCTCTATTTCGCGACCCGGAATGGAGAGCGGCGGGTTGCGATGTGGCTGTCTGTGCGCCCTGTGTGGCGCCATCTCGGACCTGGCCTCCTAGGTCGGCAGAAATCTGGGCTCGGGTCTGACAGACCTTCACGCTAATCTCAGTCGTCCCACGAGCCAAAGGCTTGCTCAACACTTTCAACAGGGGGGTGGCGGTGTGACCACGCATGCGGAGACGTCGCTTCCGGTTAGCGGACCGTCAGACATGCTGCGTTACGCACTGATGCCCGTGCACGGTTCGGGCATTGCGTTGGCGACCGTTGCCCGAATGCTGGACGGCGAGGCCGACGGCAGGCGGGCGCGGGTGCTGGCGCCGGGTGAGGCGCTGCCGTACGGGGCCCAGCCGGTCCTGGTCGCGGAGACGACGGTGTACGGCGCGCACTGCGTGGAGGCGCTCCTCCAACGCTGGGGGTCGCTGCCGAAGCCGTGGCTGGTGTGGGTGGCCGATGCCCCGGTGCGGCCGGCCGCGGACGCCCGCTACCTCGTCCGTGCCCTGGAGGGGCGCCTGGCGGGGGTGGCGCGGGTGCCGTACCTGCCGGTGCTGCGGGCGGTCGCAGGGCCGGATGAGGCCCTGGAGCACAAGGACGTTCAGGCCGCGGCGGCGAAGCTGCGGCGCACGATGGAAGGAAAGTGACGGCCATGAAGGTCACGGAGAAGCTCTACACCCTCGCGGACGGCGGCCTCATTCCGAACGCCAAACCGACGAAGATTCCCGGGATGGAAGAAACCGTCACCGATCTCTTCGGTTACGGCCTGTGGATGGTCATCCTGGCCGGCGCGGCGGGGGTGGGCTTCGGCGTCTACAAGCTCGCGGTGTCCGACAAGTCCCGCAACGGGGGCGGCTCCGAGCCCTTCAAGTGGATGGGCGGCGGCATCGCCGCGATTCTCCTGTCGGGGTCCCTGATCGCGATCCTCAACGGCATCTCGGGGGGCTGATTCGTGGCACGCAGCAGGGGGGCCCGCCGGTCGGTGGGCACAGGGATCGCCGGACTGGCGCTGGGCGCCGTACTGGCCTTGACCGGCTACGCCGCTTTCTCCGGGGACGACAGCGATTCCGCAGGAGCGGCCAAAGGGGCGAGCCCCAGCGCCAGTGCTTCCGGGGCGGCGACGCCCACGGAGACGTACGCGCCGCCGAAGGACTGGACCGATCCAGTGCGGTGGGCGGCCCTGCCCCGGGGGCAGAACACCGACAAGTTCGGAAGCCAGGTCGGCTTCCCCCACACCCTGGAGGGGGCGGCGGCCATGATGGCGGCCGCCAACAACACCGCCATCGGCGAGGGTAAGACCGCTGTCGACGAGCAGACGCGCATCTACAACTCCTACGTCAGCGTGCGTGACTATTCGGCAGTCAACGCCGAGAGGGTCAAGCAGAAGGCGCAGGAGACTGAACGGCAGCTCGCCCAGGAGATGGGTGGGCCAGGCCAGAAGAGCCTTCCGGCAGGCGCGTACATGCGCAGCGTCACGATCGGCTTCAAGGTGCTCAAGAAGTCGGATGACGAGGTGAGCGCTTGGGTGCTGTCCCGTGTGGTCCGCCGGGACGGAGAGACGGCCAAGGAGACGAGCGGCTACACCCGTCGCATCGCGGTCGCGCAGTGGGTGGACGGGGACTGGAAGATGACGGCCGACGCAACTTCGCGGGCCCTTGAAGACGTGCAGGGCAAAGACGAGCCGACCATGGCAGCCCCGGGAGATCCCGCCTTCAACGTGGCCGGCTGGACGGCGATCAGGGCGGCATCGTGATGCGCCGTCTGGCCGTGCTGCTGTTGGCCCTGTCGGCACTTATAGGGTTGTCGGTTTCGGCACCCCCGCCCGCCGTAGCCGCCCCCGGACCCGACGGACCCATCTCCAGCGGCATCACAAGGGGATGCATGTTGGCCGCTGACGTCGCCGATTTCTTCGGGCATAGGGACCCCAAGATCGAGGGCAAGTGTCGGACCCTGGGCGCCGCCGTCGAGGTGAAGGCCGAGAAGGAGTGGGACAAGATCTCCGACAGCCTTCTTGGCGACGTGATCGAGTCCGGTGCGGGTCTGGCGAAGTGGGCGATCAAGAAGGTCCTGACGCTCGGATTGACCGGGCCATCAGTGGACCTGAAGAAAACGGGCCTGTGGGGTGGTAAAGCCCAGTTGGCGGGGATGCTGGTCTGGCTGGGGCTACTGATCGCCGTAGCGGGGGTCATGTGGCAGCTGGCCAAGATGGCACTGACCGGGCAGGTCAAACACTTGGGTCGGGCTGCTGCGGGATGGGGGGAGAACCTCCTCCTGTCCACGATCGGCGTGTCGCTCTTCGCGCTCTTGCTGACGCTGGGCGATGCCTTCACGGACGGCCTGGTGGAGGCGACGTTCAGAGATAAAGACGACGCCTACGCGCGGATTGTGGCCGTCATGGTCCCCACCGGGGTGATCAACCCAGTTGCGATGGCGGGGATCGTAGGCATCATCCTGATCATCGGCGTCATTCAAATGATCATGGTGTTCCTGCGGCTCAGTGCCATCCCGATCATCTGCCTGCTGCTGCCAGTGGCCGGCGGCGGGCGGACCGGTGGCGACACCACCCGAAAGTGGGCGCCGAACCTGATCACGGCAGGCATGGTGATCGTGGCCTACAAGCCGATGCTGGCCATCATCGTCTGCACCGGCTTCTCCAGCTTCGGGCATGCCGAGACGCTGACGGAGTGGCTGCGTGGCTGCGCGACCCTGACGCTCGCGATCCTCGCGCCCGGCCCCCTCACCAAGATCTTCGCCCCCTTCGGGGCGGCGGTCGGCGGAGGGCTGGCCGCCGGTGGCGCCGGCGCTGCGTTCGGGGCGGCCGTGGAGTTCCTCGGCCGCAAGAAGCAGCCGGCCGACGGGGGAGAGGGCGCGGCCCCGGCGAGCGCCGTGGAACATGCCGACTACGTGTCGAGGTCCATGGGCGGTGGTGGCGGTGGCAAAAGCAACCCGTCCGACGGCGATGGAGACGCCACGGACGGTCCTGGCCAGGGCGGCGGACCCGGCGGGTCACCCGGGCAGGGGGCGCAGGGCCGTCTCACGCCGCCCGAGGCTCCCAAGGTGCCCACGCAGGCGGGGGCACCCTCGACTGCACCGGAAGCGGTGGGCGCCGGCACCAGTACGGGGACGAGCACGCCGGCCGCAGGAGGCCTAGCCGAGGCCCTCAAGCTCGGCATCGTCGTCATGGACGGCGTCAACGACAGCATCCAGAAGGCAAGTGACGCAGTAGGCGGGGGGAACGGGCAGTGACCGCGCACGAGGTGCCCAGAGCGCTCATGGTCTCCGGGTTCCGTACCCGTCGGTCCTTCGGGTTCGGCGGGCTCTCCAAGAGCGGCACGATCATCGCCGCCATGGTGCTGCTGGCCGAGGGCCTGGTCGGCACCCAGGTGCCGATGACGTTGTGGATCACCCTCCCGCTGACCGCGGCCGGGGTGGGCCTGGCGGCCGCCCGCCGCCACGGCATGCCCGCATTGGCCTACTACTGGGCCAAGTTCTCCTGGCGCCGGGCCTCCAGGGTGGACTCCACCGCCTACCGGCGGCTGCTCCTGCCCCATCCGTATGCCCTCGACCTGCCCGGCGTCGGGGCCTCCACCACCCTGATCAAGGCGCACGACCCCACCACCGGCAAATCCGTCGGCGTGGTCCACGACCGGGCCACGCAGCGGATGACCATCAGCACCCTCCTGGCCCCCGGCGGCAGCCTCATGGCTCCCACCGGCACCGTGCAGGGCAGCCTGCGCACCTGGTCGTCGGTTCTGGACGCGATGAGCACCGACGAGCAGATCAAGGGTGCGTCGGTGACCATCCAGATCACCCCCGGCGCCGGCGAGGCCCTGGGAGATGACGTGCGAGCCCGTCAGGACCCGGCCGCGCCGAAGCTGGCGAAGCAGATCATCACCGAGCTGGTCCGCACCACCCCGCACGCCACCGCCTCGGTGGCGTCCTGGATGTCGGTGACGGTGGACCCCACCGCTTCGGTGAATCCGCCGACCGATCTCGCCGAGCAGGTCGGCGAGGCCCTCAAGGTCGTCGACTCCCTCGACCTGTCCGGGACGGGTACGGACATCGAGCGCCGGGCCACCGACGTGGACCTGCGCCGTCTGGTGCGCAGCGCCTACGATCCGGCGGTCTTCAACGCCCGCGACCGGGAGTTCGAGGAGCTCTCCTGGGCGGAGTGCGGGCCGCAGGCCGCCGACGACGGCTGGGAGGAGTACGCGCACGATGGGGGCATCTCCATCTCCTGGGTTCTGCGGGAGATGCCGCGCCGCCCCATCGCGTACAGCGTGCTGCTGCCCCTTATGGCCCCGGGCCGCTTCCAGCGGCGCATCACCCTCGCCTACCGGGTCCTGGACCCCTACGAAGGCGAGGCCGTACTCGAGCGGGAGATCAGCAACGCCCAGCAGCGCGAGCAGGCGACCGCCGAGGTCAAGGGCCGCTCGAAGTGGTCGCAGCGGGCCGACACCCAGCGGGCCGAGCAGGCCGCGGCCCAGATGGCGGGCGGTGCCCAGGTCGTGGACTGGACGCTGATGGTGACCGTGACCGCCCGTGACGCCGCCCAGCTGCCCGCCGCCCGCCAGGAACTGGAGCGCGCGGTGAAGGCCATGCGGGGCATCCGCATGCGCCCCGCGTACGGGGCCCAGTCCGCGGTCTTCGCGGCGGGCCTCCCGCTCGGCTACAACCCGCTCGTGAAGGACTGAGGGACCCAAGGCCCAAGGGCTGAAGGACCGAAAGACCGAAGGACTGACTGACGACGATGGCACGAACCCCGAAGCCGCCGCCCCTGACCACGCCCCGGCGCGTGGTCCGCATCTCCGAGCAGGGGCCGACCCGCGAGGAGCGCAAGGCGCAGAAGAAGCTGCGCAACCGCTTCGCCCCGCGCCTGGGCTGGGGCGGCGCCTTCGGTGGCCGCACCCCCGTCGAGGACAGCGGCACCGTCTACACCGGCCCCTCCACCCAGGCCGGCGCCATCTACCCCTTTCTCCTCGGCTCGGGCCTGCCACCGCGCGGGGTGCCCGTCGGCAGGGACGTGCTGACCGGCGAGCTCGTGTGCATAGACCCCTCCGGCTGGACCGGCAAGCTCACCACCAACCCGGGCGTGTGGGTCATGTCGCAGCCCGGCGCCGGCAAGTCCGCGCTGGTCAAACGAGTCTGCCTGGTCTACTCCGCGTACGGGCACATGGTGTGCGTACCCGGGGACGTCAAGGGCGAGTACAGCCAGCTGATCGGCGAACTCGGCGGTTCCGTCGTACGCATCGGTGACGGCATCGGCCGCATCAACCCCCTGGACTCCGGCCCCCTCAAGGGCCGCGTCCAGTCGCTGCCCGCCGACCGCCGCCAGGCCCTGCTCGACGTACTCAACGGCCGCCGGCTGGAAACCCTCGTCGCCCTGCTCTCCACCAAGCACGGCCTCGGACGGCCGGCCGACGAGATCGAACGCAGCGCCCTGGACACCGCCGTCCACGTCGCCTCCGCCGCCCAACCCGCCGGCAGCGACCCGATCGTCTCGGACGTGGTGAGGGTGCTGCGGGCCGCCCCGGAGGAGCTGCGGACCAAGCTCGCCGCCGACGGCGAGCGCTACCAGGACCTGACCCGCTCCGTCATCGCAGGACTGGACAACCTCGTCGGCGGCCCGCTGCGCGGCCTGTTCGACGGCCCCACCACCACCCCGCTCGACATCAACGCCCCCGCCGTCTCCGTCGACATCTCCGCCCTGCGCGCCCGCGGCAACGACGTCGTCTCCGCCGGCATGATCGCCACCTGGGCCTACACCTACAGCTCCATCGACTCCGCCCGCTCCATCGGCCTCATGGACCGCAAACTCGTCCTGCCCATGGACGAGATGTGGCGCGCCCTGCGCTCCGGCCCCGGCCTGGTCGACGCCATGGACGCCATCTCCCGCCTCAACCGCACCACCGACGACGTCACCATCTACGTCACCCACTCCCTCCTCGACGTCGAGGCGCTGCCCACCGAGATGGACCGGGCGAAAGCCCGTGGCCTGATGGACCGCTGCGACACCTGGGTCATCGGCGCCTCCTCCGAGGAGGAGCTGGTACGGGTCACCGGCAAGAGGTCCCTGACCGAGCAGGAACGCATGATGATCGGCTCGTGGTCGTCGGCGACCTCCACCGGCCTGGACATCGACCCGACCGTCCACGACGACGAGGACGGCGCCCTGCCGCCCGAGGAAGAAGGCGCCCGCCACCCGGGCCGCGGAAAGTACCTCATCAAGGTCGGCACGCGGCCGGGCATCGCTGCCTCCCTGGAACTCACCACGACGGAGCAGCGGCTCTACCGCACGGACACCAACCAGCGCCGCGCGACGACGGGAGGCAGCAGCCGATGATGACGGAGAACGACCGCGCATGGGCCTTCGGCGGCACCGTGTTCGGGGGAGCGGTGATCCTGTCCGCCTCCACCTGGGCCGGTGCCGCGGCCGGAGCGGTCCTGACCGGCGAGGACGTAGCCGCCGCCTCTCCCGTGACCGTCTACCGCATGGCCACCGACTGGGCGGCGGTGTGGCCGTACTCCCAGACGGCCTCCGCCATCGGCGCAGGGCTCCTCGACGTCGCCGTCGTCGCCCTGATCGTCTGGGGCCTGCGCGTCAGCTTCCGCTGGTTCCGCAACCCGTCCAGCCTGGCCACCCTCCACCAGCTGCGCGAACTCACCCCCAGGCCGGCGGCTCGCACAGCCACCCGGCTGCGCGCCTCCCTCAAGGACGTCAAGCCGAAGGAGATCGCGCCCCGCGACCGGGGCGTGCTACTCGGCAACCACCTGCCGAGCGGCGTTGAGCTCCGCGGCAGCGACGAAGACACCTTCGTCGCCATCATGGCGCCGCGGGCGGGCAAGTCGACGTCGCTGGCCATCCCCGTGGCCGAAGAGGCGCCGGGCGCGCTGCTCATGACGTCCAACAAGGCCGACGTCTATGCGGCCACCGTGCACTCGCGTGCCCAGATCGGACAGACCTTCCTCTTCGACACCCAAGGCGTCGCCCAGGCCGTACGGGAGATGTGGATCGACCTGATCGCCCAGGCCGAGACGCTGGAGGGCGCTGAACGGCTGGCCAGCCACTTCACCAACCAGATCACCAGTGAACAGGCCGACCCGTTCTGGTCGCAGGCCGCCGCGGATCTGCTGACCGGGCTCTTCCGAGCTGCGTGGTGGGACGGCGCGTCCGTCCGTGAGGTCATGCGCTGGCTGGCCGACCCGCGTGAGAAGGCGCCGATGAACATCCTCTACGCGCACGAGCCCGTCCTTGCCGAACAGGTCGACTCCTCGATCAACATCGCCGAGGAGACCCAGAGCGGGATCTTCCAGAATGCCCGTACGGCCATGTCCGCGCTCCGGGACGAGAAGGTCCTCGCGTGGGTGACCCCCGACAAGACCCGCCCGAGGTTCGACCCCGAGGCGTTCGCGACCAGCAAGGACACGCTCTACCTGCTGAGCAAGAAGGGCGGTCCGTCGAGTGCGTTGGTGGCGGCGGTCGCCGACGCGGTGTTCACCGCCGGCGCCGAGGCGGGGGAGCGGCACGGCGGCCGCCTGCCGGAGCCGATGCGTGCCGTCCTGGACGAGGCCGCGAACATCTGCAAGATCGCCGACCTCCCGGACCTGTTCAGCCACCTCGGATCGCGCGGCATCAACCCCTTCGTGATCCTCCAGTCCTACCGGCAGGGCGTGAAGTCCTGGGGCGAGGTCGGCATGGACGCCATGTGGGGTGCTGCCACGAAGAAGATCATCGGCGTGGGCATCGACGACGCGAAGTTCGCCGGAGACATCTCCAACCTGGTCGGCGCCCATTACGTCGAGCGCGGCTCGTACTCCAAGAGCAAGGACGGCGGCAGCCGCAGCTGGTCCGAGCAGCGCGAGCAGATCCTCGATCCTGCCGAGATCCGGGCGATGAAGAAGGGGACCGCCCTGCTGATGTCGACCGGCATGCCCGTCGCGCAGATCGCCCTGCGGCCCTGGTACGAGGAGAAGGACCTCGCCTACATCGGGCCGCAGATGAAGAAGGAGGAGGCGGCCATCACCAAGCGGGCCGTCGCCGCGCACGAGGAGAGGAAGGCCGCCCGCCGTGGCTGACGACCCGGAGCCGGGGCCCGACTTCGAGGTCCCCATGGGTCTCTTCCAGGACATGGAAGACCTCAAGGCCCAAGTCGCCGCCCTGTCCGCCCAGGTCAAGACCCTGACCCAGGGCGGCGTAGACGGGACGGGCGAGGCCTTCGCCGACGACGACGCGGCGGCCGGCGAGGAGCCGGAGGAGACGGCCGAGGAGGAGGACGAGTGGGCCTTCCCGCCGTTCATCCTCCTGTTGGACTCTCCGCAGTACGACGACGAGCTGCGCGGCCTGATCGAGTGGGTGGAAGGGGTACTCGTCCCCGGCTACCTCGCCGAGCCGTCCTCCGACGCCCGATGGTGTCCGAACTGGTTCGAGCACCCCGTCGCGGTCGCGCGGCTCCATGCGTGCTGGCTGGCGTGGCAGGAGCTCACCGACCCGGCCACCTGCGGCTATACCGGCCCCAGTGTGTGGCACCGCGACCACCTGGACCCCTGCATGCGGGAACTGCGCCCGTCAACCGGACCGTTCGCGGGGTGCACCAAGGGTGAGCACCAGGTCGACCACCGGCTGCCCGGCATCGTGCCGAGCGCATGGAGCCGTCCCGAGGAGTGATGGCCGGCGGCCGCGGGTCCAACGGACCCGCGGCCGCCCTGCTTCACCCCGCGGTTCAGCGCTCCAGGAAGGTGCGGCGCCACTGGAGCGGCGACATCGTCACCGCGGCCTCGGCCAAGGCCTGCGCCGAGGCCGTCTTCAGGCTCGCGACCGAGGTGTCGATCCAGTCCTGAACCTCCGTGTAGCCCTGCGCGCGGTACTCCACCGCCTGTACCAGGCACTCCAGCTTGTCGGCGTCATGGGCGACCAGCACTTCCAGGGAGCTCCCGCTCTCGTACTCGTCGACGACCCGCTGCACTCCGGCCCTGACCGACGGGTGGGTGGCGGAGACCTGGTCGGCGGTGACGGTCTGGTTCGTGGCGGCTTCGATGTAGCGGCGGCCGATGTGCGGGATGTCGCCGAGGCGGGTCTCCTGCGTGTCGTGAAACAGGCACATCAGCGCGACCTTGCCCGCGTCGGCGCCCTCCATCATCGCGAGGACCGAGCCGATGATCCCGACGCGGAAGGAGTGCTCGGCGATCGACTCCGGGTTGTTGTTCCCGGTGAACCACCAGCCGGTGCGGCGGGCGTTCTTCAGGACGCCCATCTCGAAGAGGAACCCGGCCGTGCCCTGCGCGTTCGCCGTCTCGTCTGCCATGGTGACCTCTCCGTTGCCGATCATCGGTTCTGGTGCAAAACGTAGTGGACCGCGCCGAGCTGCCGTCTGGATCTCGCGGAGATCCCGCCTTCGTCCAGGAGTCCGTCCAGCCGGCCGGCGAGCGACGCGGACAGGGCGGGGAGGGCCTGCGGGAGCCAGGGGTGGGCATGGAGCAGCGCCCACATCGAGTGGGTGTAGAGGTCGACATAGCCGGGCGCGAAGTGCATGCCGTCGGCGAGGGCCCGCAGGAGGGCCACCGGGTCCAGGCCGGTCAGGGCCCGGTCGCGCATGAACGCGTCGTCGGCCTGCGGCTGGTGGGCGACGCCGAGCCAGTACGCCCAGTAGTTCAGGTTCGCGGCCTCGCCGTCGTCGTCGTCGGCCATGGCCCGCTCGAAGAAGTCCCACAGGGGTACGGGGTCGCCCAGGCGGGCGAGGGCGGCGGCGGTCGAGCGGGCTTCGGCCCAGCGCGGGGTCCACCCGGCCAGTGCTCCACGCCGGGCGTGCGCGGTCCACGCCACGGCATGCGGGGAGCGGTCGTAGGAGGACAGGTAGAGGGCCTGGCGATGTAGCAGGATCCCGCCGGCGTCGGTGCGAGATGCGCTCTCGGCGGTGTTCCTCAGCCGTTCGAAGAAGACGCGGCGGTCGTCGGGTTCGAGGAGCGGTGCGGCGCCGGCCGGGCCCCTGTGGGGCGCGGCGAGGAGGTCGGCTGCGGAGGGCGGCGGGGTGCCGGTGAGAGCCCAGGCGAGCATGTGGGCGGTCTGTCGGGTGTCCATCCACTCGCCGAGGGGGTGCTCGGCATCGTCGTCTGAGGCGAGGACGGCCGCGATGATGCGGTCGGCGTCCATCGCGGGATCCAGCAGCGTGAGCACGGTCGGGGAGGCCCCCAGGACCGCCAGGCGGCGGCGCATGCCCAGGAGCACCCCGGCCTTCATGTTCGCCAGCGGACGGCGCCCCGACTGCCAGCCCTGCACGGTGGCCAGGTCGACGGCCAGGAGGTCGGCGAGTCCCTGCTGGGTGGCCGGGATCGACGTCCGGGCGGCGCGCAGCACGAAGCCGCTGATGAGACCGGCGCGTAAGGGCCGGTGAGGCCTGGCGTTCATGGCGCTCCCCTTGGGCATGGCGCGCTCTACTCGTACCCGCAGTCAGTCCTACTCCACCCCGCCCGCTCGTACGGTCAATCCGTGGAATCGGGCGGCCCGGTCGGCGGCCCGCGCTGGTGACGCCCGGATTGACGAGGAGGCTGCCGTGCTGCCCGTGTCCCCCCAAAGCCGTACCGATCGAGGCCCGGATGTGCCCGCGTTGACCGTGGCCCGCGCCGACGGCTCCACCGCCACCTTGCCGGTCGACGT
The DNA here is from genome assembly GCF_040651895.1 of Streptomyces sp. NPDC048352. Lineage (NCBI taxonomy): Bacteria > Bacillati > Actinomycetota > Actinomycetes > Kitasatosporales > Streptomycetaceae > Streptomyces > Streptomyces sp. NPDC048352. The sequence continues at coordinate 13,397 of NZ_JBEZKZ010000052.1, read as the reverse complement.
GACGCTGATCAGCGAGACCGTGTCCACGGTGCTGGAGAGCAGGGAGGGCACCCCCGACAGGACGGTATGCGTGCTCTGGCACCGCTGGCTGGCCGGACACCTGCGTCTCCTCTGCCCGATCGCCGTGGAACAGGCGCCCCACTGGGGCGATTCGAAGCGCACCTCGCTCATGGAGGCGACCGTCGGAGCGGTCACCCGCGCTCTTGAGGACGGACTCCCCGCCGGCCGCCATGCCGCCTACGTCCACGTCCAGGAACTCGCCCGCGAATGCCGAGGCCTGCTCGGTCTCGTCCTGGACCGCCCCGGGGGCGGGCAATGAGCGCCGCGGCCGCCCGCCGCAAGACCACCCGGCTGCGCGTCGGTGACCTGGTCACCGGCCGGTCGTACGTCGAGCCGGGGAACCGGGCCCGTGAGCAGTCACAGCTCATCACCGGGACCGTCGCCCAGATCGGTTCCGGCTGGGCCGGGGTGGATGCCTCCCAGGCCTACCTGTGGGTGCGTCTGCCGTCCGGCCTGGAGGTCAAGGCGCTGATACAGGACGTCGAACGCCTGAGTGGAGCTCCGTCCGCGTAGGCGGCCATGCCGCGGAAGGGGTTATGACGGGACGGCGCCGAAGCGCTCTACCGGTGGGCCGACGACCTGGGCGACCACCACGCCCGGGGTCACCTGGCCGTGATGATGGAGCGTGTCGGGGACAAGGACGGCGTCAACGCCGTGGTCCGGCAGGCCGCCGACCGCGGCAACGCCGACGCTCTGTACCGCCTGGCCGAGATGCGTGAGCAGGTCGAGGACAGGGACGGCGTCGAAGCCTGGCCCGGCAGTTCGCCGACTGCGGCAACTCCCGCGACCTGTACCGCCTGGCCGAAGAGAATGGAATCCTCACCAGGCTGTGGCCGTATGGCCTGGACCCGGACGGCACACCGACACCTCCATGGCGGGCGCCCGGGTCGATTGAGCTGAGCAGACACGTGCCGCCGGGCACGTCCTAGGGATACCGCCGATTGCGGCTGGTGACAGAGTTCTTACCGGCACCCCGAGTAGGGGACCGAGCGGGTCCGCGCTGCCCAGGCGGCGCGGGGGGAGGGCTGATGGTCTATCTGGCCAGAACATGCGGGCCCTGGCGTCCCTTTCCAGGAGGGATGCCAGGGCCCGTAGTTGTGCCGGTGACAGGTGCGGGACGGTTTCGGTTCAGGCGGCCTGCACCTGCAAGGGACCTACCTGCCGCGCCCGTGGGGGCGGTGAGGGCCTTCTTCAGGTCCACGGTGGGGAGCCGATCCCGGCGGGTTGCCGGGGGCAGCGCCCGGACCTTCAGGCGGACGGCGGCGGACGGTGGTGCTGCGGGAGCGCGCAGCCGCCGCGGAGGGGCGCGAAGGGTTGAGCTGCTGCGCAGCGGCAGGTGTGAGCAGCGGTGCGGCCTGCTGCTCGATCATGGCCAGACGCCCGGGCCATTCCGGACCGAGGCCGTGGCTCAGCTCGCGCAGCCGCAGCTGGGTAGCGACGAAGGCCTCGCTCTCTGCCGTCGTCCAGGGGCGGGTGCGTTCGGCTTCGAGGGCGTCCCGCAGGGCCGGCGGGCCCGCCCAGTCTCCGCCGCCCACCGTGGTGTTGCTGTAGCGGGGCTTGCTCTCGCCTCGGCGGTAGATGCTGGCCAGGTGGACCACGGCGCTGTCGTCGAGACGGTCGGCCAGGTCGAGGATGCCCCTGTAGGACTCGTCGGCGTTGGACTGCACGGTGAGGCGTCCCTGGCCCCGGTCGGCGAGCTGCTCGAAGTACCGGCTGACGATGCCCTGGTTGCTCATCGCCTGCGGGACGCCCATGAACAGAGCCTCCACGCGGGCCCCCGCCGTCCGGTAGGCGAGCATCTTGCCCTCCACGGCCGCCGCGTTCTGGGAGGTCTCCTGGATGATCGCGTGCAGGCGATGGGTGCGGACGTACTCCTCGGCCTGCGCCATCCACGCGCGCCCGTCGGCCCGGGTGTAGGCGGCCATGAGGGTGTCGTCCTGCGCCATCAGCGCGTCGTACGCGGGGTGGTAGGGCTTGTAGAGGTCGCTGTCGACATCCACGAAGCCACCGTTCCGGTCGAGCGTGGTGGCCACCATCTCGGTGACCCGGCTCTTGCCGGCGCCCGGCTGGCCTACCAGGAAGACCACGGTGGGCGTTTCCTGCGGCTCCCGTCGCTCCAGCAGTTCGGGGACAATCTCGTCGCGGAAGATCGCGCGGTTCTCCTCCGGCGATAACCGGTACCGCTCCACCTCGTTCGGGTCGATCACGCGATGCCTTCCCGAACCTGCTGGGCGAGCTGCGCGTAGTGCCGCCGGGCGGCGGCAATCTGCTCACGATCAGTTGAACGCAACCCCTCGCGTTCCCGAGCCAGACGAGCCCGAGCCGCCCGCGCGGTTTCGATGACTGCCTGATCGGGCTCCGGCTTGGTCTTTTCAGCCGCGATCAGCGCGCTGTAGGCGCCGACCGCCCCGTTCACCGCCTCGATCGCAGCCTCATATGCAGCCGTGCCCTCGTTCGACCAATCGTGCGGCTCCAGCTGGTGCGTGACGGAGATGCCGTTGTCGGGTCCGGTCATGGGATTCCCCCTTCTCTCTGTGGATCATTCTCGTCCAAGCAGCCCGAGGCGAGGTCGAATTACACCTCGCGCGTCGAAGGCTGTCTGCCCTCGCAGTCAGCGCCGGCGGGCGCCTGCGGGCCACACCAGCCGACGCGGCCGCTCCTTATCCGGGGGTCGACGGTTGGCTGACCACCGTGTCGCGCCGGTCGTCCCACCCGGTGCGGTGGGTGAGCACGCGACCGTCGCTCAGCCACCGGACGGTGATCTGCCACGACGGCCAGGTCGCGCGCGGCCCCCGGTCGATCTCGACGACCTCGTACTCTCGCCGCCAACACCGACCTGGCAGAGCCCGCCGACCACGCGGGGGCCGACCTGGAGGTTCACGAACTCCTCGTAGGTCATCATGAAGCCCTCCTCGGCGTCGCCGAGGAGCTCGTCGGGGATGGCACACCCGCATTCGTTGCAGGCCCCACACGCCTGCGGGTTGACGGTTCCGCAGGTCGCGCACGTCCACGACGGGCGCTGGCAGTCGTCAGACCGGATTCACGCCCGCGCAAATGGGCCCGCCGCCAGTCCGGCTTTTTCGGGGCCGTCACCGGGACTGGTGGCGGCCCCGTTTCGTGTCCTCCGCAGGGGTGAATCGGGCCCTCGCGTACGCGTGGGCGGCTTGTGCGGCGTGCCCTCAACTCGTTCCACATCATGGCTATTGACAGCAAACTAAATATTCCAGGATGTTTTCGGCGCGGCTCGGAGGTCAGGCCGGTTGACGTGCGATTGGAGTGCGCTTCATCGTGTGTTCGGTGCGTGAGGAGTACGACGAGTACGCGGCTGCGGGCCGACTGCGGGTGCCGGGGTGGCGGCGGACCAGCTGACGGAAGCCGTGGGCGTGCCGCTCCCGATCCTTCGGCCGAGGGTGACCGCCTCGGCGATCGGCCGTTTCGTCAAGGCCGGTCTCCTGGTCTACCTCGGCGGGGACCCGGAGTTCCCCGACGTCCATCCGGACCAGCGGGGTGAGAGACAGGGGGTTCTGGTGTGTTGATGCTGGTCGGGGGCTGTTTCGGTTCGAGGTGCGTGGTCACTGCCATGGATGTGAGAGATCGGGGTCTATCCACTGTCGTTGAGTGAGAGACGCGCCCAGGTCGCGTACCGACGGGAAAGCGAGAGATCGCAGCCACACGGTGGCCCGCTAGAGTTCGTCTCCGAGCACACTGTGCAGGACCACCTCAAGTCGGTGTTCGCCAAGACCGCGACGAACAACCGCAGAATGCTGCCGGCCCGCGCACTCGGAACGTGAACCGCGGGCCGCTACCCCGTCTGCTTGACGCAGGTCCGGTCCCTCGACGGCAGCTTGCCGGTGGCCAGGTACCGGTTGACCTGGTCGTCCACGCACGCGTTGCCGTAGCGCCCGAAGAGGGCGTGCCGGTTGGCGCCCTCGAGGGTGACCAGCCTGGAGCTCGGCAGCTGCTTGTGCAGCTCGACGCTTCCCTTGTACGTCGTACGCGGGTCACCGGTGGCGGCGACGATCAGTGCAGGGGCATCGCGCCGCACCCGGGTGGGCTCTTCGCGCGGCGAGTCCCAGAAGGCGCACGGGTTGATGTTGTTGGTCAGAGCGCCGAACAGCGGGTGCGCGATGCGGTTGCGCTCGATGTCCCGCCAGTAGAGCTCGGGATCGCGCGCGGCGGCCACGTCCCCGCAGATGACGGCGGACTGCGCGCCGGTGGGCTCGCCCTCACCGCGCAGCACGTACCGGAGCTCCGGGACGAGCATTGGCGGCACTGTCGTCGGTCGGCCCTCCGCGGCTTTGGCCAGTACGGAAAGCAGCTCGGCGAACGACGCCCGCGCCGGGGTGGTGTCGTCCGCGATGCCCGAGAAGAGGAGGAGCGGCACCTGGCTGTCGTCGATCCGGAAGGCATCGGCGCCGGCGCCGATGGTCAGCGGACCGCGCGCGGCCGCCGCGACGATGCGGTCGACGGCGGCGAGTACCTCGGCGCGGTTGCGGCCGAGGCCGTATGTGTCGTGGTGCTCCGCGGCCCAGGCGGCCCAGTCGGACAGTGCCTTCTCGTTCTCGCGCTCGGTGCCCTTCAGCAGTCGGGGGCGGTAGTCGCTCGGGTTGATCGCCCCGTCCAGCACCATCCGGTCGTGGCGGCCGGGGAACATCTGCGTGTAGACCGTGCCCAGGTAGGTGCCGTACGAGTAGCCCAGGAAGGAGATCTTCCGCTCGCCGAGCGTGCCGCGGATGACGTCCATGTCGCGGGCCGTGTTGCGGGTGGTGATGTGCGGGAGCACCGCGGCGTCGGTGGCCCGGCACTTGTCGGCCAGGCTCTTCTGCAGGGCGACCTGGCGGTCGAAGCCCGCCCGGTCGGTGCCGGCGGACAGCCAGGTCATCCCGACGGGCAAGCCGCAGTCCAGCGCGGTGCTGCGCCCGATGAAGCGCGGGTCGAAGCCGACGATGTCGTAGCGCGCGCCGACCTCCTTCATCGACGCACGGGCCTGCGGCGGGGACTGGAGCGCGGGACCGCCCGGACCGCCATTATTGAGGAGGATCACGCCGATGCGGTGGCGGGTGTCGGTGGCCTCGAGCCGCGAGATCGCCACAGTGATCGTGCGCCCCCGGGGGTCGGCGTAGTCCAGGGGCACGGTCACGTCCGCGCACTGCACGCCTGCCTGGTCCAGATCGCGTCCCGTGGTGTCGCCGGGGCCCTTGATGCAGCTGCCCCAGCCGACGTGCTGGCGGTAGTACCGGTCCAGTCCGGCCCCCGAGCTGTCCTGGGCCGGGGTCTCGGCGGCCGTGGCCAGGACGGGGGAGGACGTGAGGCAGGCGGCGAGGGTGAGGCCCACGGCCAAGGCGCGGCGTCCGGCGGGGCTGACAGTGGTCACGGGGTCTCCCTGAGCATCGTCCGCTTCGTGTGATCGCATGCCCCGAGGCTAGGAACCCGCCCTGGTACGGCACATCACCCAAGGGCACGAGGACCCAGGTCCCGTCCACCCCTGGTCCGGGACCTACCGCCCCGGTCCGGCCTCCTCCTCCGGGAGGAGACCATCGGCGGGTCTGCGCTGAGGGCCGTCCCGGCCACGCGCGTGCCGTAAACCGGGTGCTACAGAGGGCATCACCACGGAGTTGGCGTTCTCGTCGGAGTTGAACGTGATGACGCTGTGGAGTACGTACGGGACGCCTCGACAGGCTCCAGGACCGCAGCTCGGCGTCGGCGTCCACGACCAGGCCAGGCTCTGCGCTAGCGCATAGGGGTAAATTAGTCGTGTCGTTGTCAGTGGTCGTTGCCACAGTGGTGGTGCACCAACAACGAGACGGGGGCCTCGGCCCGGTCTGCGAAGCGTGGACAGAGACCGCCGCGGGTGAACCCCCGCACCGCGCGCCTTCCGGGATCCGACCCCGGGGAGGCGCGACGCGTTTACAGGTGGCTGATCAGCCACTCCGCGCCCTGGGTAGCCCAGTGCGCGGCCTCGCCGGCCAGCTGGACCAGGAATGCCTGGCCCGCTGCAACGAGCAGCGTCCCGCGTGTGGTGCTGCGGTTCTCACCCCGATCGAGCGCTCCACCACCGTCCTCCGGTTCGTCGGACCGCGGCGGCTTGCTGTTCCAGGGCATGGAACCTCCAGTCCGGAGCGCCGTGTGCCTCAGTTGGAGGACAGGGACGGACCCGCGTGCGGGCCCCCTGCCTGGCGTCTGCCCGGCCTTCGGGGCTTCGGCAGGGGCGGACTCCCACACTCGTAGCAGTCCGCAGGGCTCGAGTTCGGCCGCAGCACGGGAGCGAGCACGAGCACCCATGTGGAGTGGTGCAGCCCGGGCTCCCGCCGCTCGTGCCATCCGGCCCGGATCCGGGCCTGCACAGCGCAGCGCTGTGCGCCCCGGAGCAGCGTCGTCGTCCGGCCATGCGAGCATGCCCGCATGAGTCCCCCCGAATCGAGGGTGCGGAGCCCGGTGTTGGTGGTCAGCGGTACGGGGATGCTGGCCGGAGTCGTGGGCGCGCTACTGCGGGAGGGCGTCACGACGGTGGTGGTCTCTCGTCGGCCCCCGGCCCGGCCGCTTTCGGGGGGCACGGCCTCGCCGATGGGCTGCTGGTGCCGGTGAGCGCGAACTATCCGAGCCCAGCCGGTTTGCCGCGGCACTGCGCGATGCGGCCGCACGCACAGGACCGTTCCGGCAGGCCGTCCTATGGCGCATGTCGAGGGACGGCCGCACGCATACGCCGCTGTCTCCGACACGCTCACGGACAACGCGCTGGTGGTCGAGGTACTCGGGAGCAGGGCCGCGGCGCCCACAGCCCCCCGCCCCGACCGCCCAAAGCCCTCAGACGCACGCGCCACCGCAGCGTCATCCTCGGATTCACCGGGCTGGGATCGGACACCCGGTGGCTCGACCACGAGGAGATCAGTGAGGGAGTGCTGGCCGCCCTGCGGTCCTCTCAGGGACGGGGGACTCCACGTGGTGGGTCGGGTCCACCCATGGGCAGACCGGCCCTGAAAGGGCCATTTCCTGGGCCTCCCCTGCCTGACTCAAGGAGCTTTGCCGACAGCTGAGCCAGTCCGCAGGTTCCGTGATGCCGCGATGTCGCGGTTAGCGGCCGAGCCCAGATGGGGCTCGCGCCGAGTGATCTATGCGAGCTCGGCGGCAGCCTTCAGTGTGCAGCGCGTGGGCGCGCCACCCCACCCGCGCTGCAGCCCCGCCTGGGCGCACCCTGGCCGACGCGGACTTCTCCCGGGAGTGGACCTGGTCGGAACCCCGTGCGCTGGTCGCCGCCCTCGGCTGGCTCGGCGACCCGGCGGCCGTACCCGCACTCACCGCAGCCGTCACCGCCTCCGTCCGGCACGAGCAGTGGCACGGCGCAGCCGAGGCGGTGAGCGCGCTGGCCCGTTTCGGCACCGGTGCCGCCTCCGCCCTGGAGACGGTCCGGCCGCTCGCCGACGCCGAGGACCCGGTGGTGCGCTTCGCCGCGGCAAAAGCTCTGTGGTCCCTCGAACGCGACCCCGTGTACGCCGTACCGCGGCTGACCGACCTCCTCGGCACCCGCAAACAGCACGACGCGGCCGACGTCCTCGCCCGGATCGGAGCACCGGCGGCCGCGGCCCTGCCCCTCCTGCGGCAGATGCTCGAAGCCGGGTACGAGTGGACCCGGGTGCACGCCGCCGCCGCGATCCACGCCATCGGCGGCCCGGCTGAGACGGAGCTCGTCCTGCCAGTGCTGCTGGAGGCGTGGGAGCAGAACGACTCGACCGCCGGCCACGTACTGGAGTGCCTGCAACGGATGGGACCCGCCGCTGGCCCCGCCCTTCCCCGGATCCACGCGGAACTCGCCCTGGCCCGCCGCAGCGACGGCCCCTTCACGAGCATCGAGGACGACGAGGCACTACAGCGCGCCGCCCGGGCCGTCATCGGCGGGCAGGCCTGAGGCGGTCCGCCCGGGCAGCGGCCCCCGGGCCCGGTCACGGCCGGGTCCCCAGGAGCCGGGCGGCGCCCCCGCCCAGCAGCTGCTATCCGGCTCGCAGCCGGTACTGGCCAGCCTTGCCGCCGCAGACCCGGACGCCGCCGAAGACCGCCACAGCGCCGCTGAACCCGCCCTGGTGGCCGCCGAGCACGGGCCGGCCGCCGCCGCAGCGGTCCTCGCGGCCGCCCCCGATGTCGCGGACACCCGGTACGCGGTCCTACTGCACGACCTCGTCACCGCCGACCCGGCCGCGTGGACGGCCGACCCGCCCGCGGTCTTCACCGTTTCTCGATGACCGGCTCCGCCTCATCCTCGACTGCGATCTCTTCGCTGTGGGCGCGGGGTACCGGCCGGTGGACGCCTTCCCGCTCCACCCACCGGGTGAGTGCGGTCAGGCCTCCCTGGAATGCCTGCTGTGCCTTCCTCGGCCCCTTTGCCGTACGACCGCCGCCGGGGCCGGAGGCGGCGCCTGGGCGGGCTCCATGCCCAGTGCGGTCAGTCCTGCCTGCTGCTCGGGAAGCAGCCGCGCCCAGGCGGCCGGCTGCTTCTGCTGCTGGAGCCACCGTCCGATGTCGTCGCCGTCCATGAGCACGCCGGGGGCGATGTCGGGCAGCTCGCCGTCGGCGTCGACGAAGTCCGCCAGGACGCGGTAGTGCCGTTGCCAGTCCAGGGGCCACGGGCAGTCCCGGTCTTCGTCGATCGCGGCGAGCGGCGCGGCCCGGGTCGTCGCGGTGTCCTCGTTCTTTCCGAGCCCGTTTTTGGTGCCGTCGCGTCGGAGGTTGGCGGTGAGCTGTCCGATTGCGAGTTTCCGGTCATCGCTCTCGCCTTCACCCCACATCGCGTCCTGCCGGGGCGCGAGGTGCCCGGTGGCGCGGTGGTAGGGGCGGAGGGCGGCGAGTCTGTTCTCCCCGGCCTCTTCGCCGGGTTCCCAGACGATCCCGGCCTCGGCGCGTCGAGCAGTGTCTTGCGGCTGTCCTCGAGTACCCCGGCGTGCAGGGCCTTGCGCTGCTGGTGCACCCACCTGCTGAGCGGGAAGTCCTTGGTGACGCCGGCCTGGACCTCGACGTCATAGGGAAGGGCGTAGAGGCCGGTGATCCCGTTCTCCTTTCGCCACGGCTCCTCCGTGTACGTGCACCCGACGCCCGCGGCCGCGGCATCGCCCGCGCCCTGCTGGACGTTCTGATCACTTCGACGGAGTCGGCCAGGATCTGGACGACCAGTCCAGGATCTTCCCCGAGAACGGGGCCAGCCTTGCCGTCCACGCGCGTGCCGGTGTTCCGTAACTTCTGTGTGAGGTCAAAACCGCGGGGTGTGGTGCTGGTCAAGGATCTTCCGCGCGGCCTGCACGAGCGTCGCGTTGCCTTCCGCGACCGAGCCATCCGGCAGCATCAGCGCGTCCTCCAAACCGATCCTAATGTCCAGTCCCAGGCCGGCTGCCGCTCGCAGCACGGGCCAGGCCCCGCCGTCTTCGCCGTGCAGCAGGAGAGGCACCGTGAGTCCTTTTCCGAGCTCCCGCACCAGGGCCGCTGCCGTGACAGCTGCTGTGCCCGGGTCGGTATCGGTTACCTCTGCGAGCACGCGCAGCACCCGATGGGTTAGCGGCGAGGCACGGAATCGGCGGGCCCCATCGGTACCCGACCAGATACCAGCCTCGATACCGATGCCACGCTCCAGCAGAACACCGGCCACTGCTTCAGCGCCGTCCTCGTGCCAGTTCACTGAGGCATGGTCGGGCAGCACCGTCCAAGACCGGATCAGCTCGACCCGCCGCCCCGGGTCCGGCAACGCCCATGCCCCGGTCGTGACCCCGACGTGCACCCCTTCCGGCACGACGGCACGTACCGCGCTCACCGCCGCACCCACCAGCTGGGGCTCCAGCGAATCGAGACCATCAGACCCCTTGGGGTGCAGGTGAACGTCCTCCGCTCCAGCCCCCACCGCACGCGCAGGCTCGGCCGCCAACTCCCCAGGGCTCAGGGGAACGGCCCCCGCTCTGACTCCGTGCTCCGTTCAGACACACCTGCAACATGGCCAGAACTCTGCCAGACACCACCGTTCGCCGCCGGGCCGTGCGGCTCGGCGCGCCCCAGGGTTGGAGGCGGAGGCCGGCGGATGGTGCGGAGACGTGACGCTCAGGCCTGCACTCCACCGCCGCCCGGGGTTTCGAAGCGCGCTGGGGCCTGACCCCGATGTCGCCGCTCGACCGGACCGCGCGACGCCGCCCGGTCACCGGCGAGGCCGAGAAGGCCGCCCGCCGGGGCTCGGGGTGGCTTCCGGCATCCGTCGGGTTCCGGCGGCCTGCGCCTGGACGTGGCAGCGAAGTACGTGTCCGGTTCGAGGAGGGCCTGGGCGCGGCTGCTGGTTGCATTTGTGGCGCCGACCATGGGACTGGGCTGCCGCGTGTCAGGGCGATGCAGTGGCGACGGGCTTCACTCCGTTGCGGTGGCTGCGGATGCTTGCCTTCACCGACTGGAGCCGGTTGCGGGGCGCTTCATCCATCCGGGGCAGCCGCCACCGCTGAACGTGGGAGCCTTCGCCGATTCAGTGGGGCGAAGGTGAGAGTGATCCGCTGGCCCGGCATCGTGTCTGACGACTTGATTGCTGAGCATTCCTTTCGGCGTTGGCTGCCCAGCCCACTAGGAGCTGTCCGGACGATCACACGATGGTGCACCGAGTAGAGCCATGAGGCCCCAGATGTTGGTCGGATGGCTCGTCGTAGGCTGCGTCCCATGAGCTTGCGGGATGTCTTGCCGGACAGCGAACGACCGCAGTGGACTTTCGATCCGCTGGTGCGCGTTGGTCCACTGCGGTTCGGAATGAGTTCGGGCGAAGCATCGGATGCGCTCGGTGGAATCCACCCGTGCTGGCAGGAGCACAACTCGGCTTGGGATATCGCGTGTGACACCTACCGAGGGGTGGGCCTGAAGCTCTATTTCGCAACCAATGACCGTTTGTGCGCCGTTTCGGTTGACGCGCTGAGGGGGCCACAGGTCCACGCGGGTGGCTCGGCGATGGTCGGTCAGGTGCCTTCCGAGCTGGAGCAGTGGCTGTTCGAGCGTGCTGAAAGCCGAGAACCGTTCACGGAGCTCTTCTACCAACCGGGCGGTGAGGCTGGTTCGCGCACTCTTGGAGTAGTGCTGTGTGTGCAGCGGGCCGGTGATCGACTGGTCACGCGACCCGTTTTCCTGCCCACCGACGCCATGGACGATGTCTATCACCACCTCCCCAGTAAAGCCTGGGCCATATTCTGATCGCGCACCGTCTTGCTGGACGCCCTTCGGCGAGGGCGGTCATGAACGAAGCCAGATAGCCAGAGCGGCAGCGGTGACTGTTCCGAGGAACACGTACCCACGCTTGTCGTATCGGGTGGCGACCGCCCGGGACTGCTTCAAGCGGTTGATCGCCCGTTCAACGGTGTTGCGTTTCTTGTAGCGGTCCTCGTCGAACCCGGGTGGCGGTCCGCCCTGTGAGCCCTTACGTAGGCGGGCGGCCTGGCTGTCGGTCTTCTCCGGGATGGTGTGCCGGATGCCCCGCCGTCGCAGGTACTCGCGGCAGGGACGGTTGCTGTATGCCTTGTCGGCCGCCAGGCTGTCGGGCTTTCTGCGGCCTGCCCGGGCCGGGCCTGGGAACGCGGATCTTCTCCAGCACCGGCTGGAACTGGGTGCAGTCCGCCCGCTGTCCTGGTGTCACGACCAGGGACAGCGGGCGGCAGCGGCCGTCCGCGCTCAGGTGGAGTTTGGTGGTGAGCCCGCCGCGCGAGCGGCCCAGTCCCTCGCCTCCCGCACCACCTCCACCAGGTGGGCGACGAGGCTCTGCCACGCGGGTTCGCCCTGGTGTTCTGGGACTTCGTCCCCCTTTGAGGCGGGGGCCGGCGGCGGGGCGGTGCGGGCGCCGGCCGCATGCTGATGCGCGCGGACGATAGTTGAGTCCACCGAGATGTCCCAGTCGATCTCACCTGCGGCGTCGGCCGCGGCCTGAAACTGCTGGAGCAGACGCTCCCATGTCCCGTCCGCTGACCATAGCCGGTGCCGTTCGTAAACCGTCTTCCACGGACCGAACCGTTCGGGCAGGTCACGCCACTGCACACCGGTTCGGACCCGGTGCAGAATCCCGTCGATCACCTGCCGGTGGTCCCGCCACCGGCCACAACGCCTGTTGCTGACCGGCAGGAACGGCCGAAGCCGTTCCCACTCGGCATCACTCAGATCACCCCGCCCCATGCCCACACCAACGCCCCGGGCACGGAGTAGTCACATGATCGGGCGGACAACTCCTAGGTGAAGGACAAGTAAGTGAAGCTAGTCAAGAGGATCAGCACTAAAAATCTTCAGCGCACTGTGTCCACCGCGGCCGCGCCCGCCGAGCTACCAAGCCATGGTTACCCTCGCCTGCCTCCAACTCTGGCTCCCATGACTTTGCGGACACCCCTAGGGCGCCTTCCGTCTGTCCGGCAAGAGGTTCGTTCCAGTCCGTATCCGGATTCTACTTTGAAGCATGCCTACTCTTGAGTGGCGGGATCAGTTCCGGAATCGCTGGACGTCTCGCGACGTCGGTGTCATGATCAAGTTTTATGACTGCATTCCGAAAGGCTCATGCCGCGTAATCGGCCGAACGTGCTGCGCGCGCAGAGGGTGCCGCGACAGGTGTACGCGGATACCGGTTCATGGGGCGTTGGATTGCCTGAGCGTTGGCGTCCGTCCCGGCGGGTCGTCTCCGCGATCCGCCGGGAGGAGTACCGGCGCCCGTTCGGCGAGGGATGGTGGCCGGGGGCGGCTTTGGAGGCCATCGATGCCTATCGGGCCTTCCTCGCGCGCCCGGGCAAGTACCTGTACCTTCTCCGGTCGATTAGCGGTAGTCGGGACCAGGAGCTCGGGGAGAACGTTGCGGTGGCCCGGGACCTCCTCGAAGTGGTCGTGTACAGGCTGCCCACGAGTGCCCGCCGTGAGCTGGAAGCGCTGCTGGCAGAAATGGATGACGAGCTGCGGCGCAGGACCCTCCCCGATCCGCTCGCTTACCGCCAGCCGTACCGCAGAGGAGGCTGGTGGCACTGGCGCCTCTATCACGAGACCAACCACCTCTGACACCCGCCGATTCCCGGGCGGCGCCTTGGTTAGTGCTGCCAGCGGCCCGCGTAGCGGGCTGGTCCTGAAGGCGGAGCCGGAAGGACCGGGCGGGGGAGCGAAGCGGACGCGCCCAACGGGCCGAAGGCCCGAACCTCGTGAAACGGGGTCACACATGCCTCGCGAAGCGAGGCCCCGAACGCGTCCGCATCGAAGCGGAGGACCCCGGCCCGAAGGGCCGGCTCTGGCCCGGCTTCGCCGGGCCAGCCGAGCGCAGCGAGGCGGTTCACTGCCCCGGAGCGAAGCGGAGGTCCCGACGACCCCGCCCCAGGTGCGCT